>CALMDI010000873.1 GCA_937864975.1 uncultured Chloroflexota bacterium
TCTCCAAATACATCTTCCGATATCTCGAAGCCGAGGAGCGGTAGGAGTTTGAGAGTCTCAGGCATAACACAATCCCTGCTAATTTTTACGATTTCAGAACTGGATTGAATTGAACCAATCTCCGCCTTACTGAAAATCGCCAGACGTTCTAAGGGGGCGAACTAGAGTTCCGAACAAATTGTTGGTATCTTCAGAAGGGTGCGGCCGGCTCCTTTTCGTAACGACTGATGGAGCTTGCAGCGGGCGCTAACTTCCCAGGGCTCGCGGCAACATTCCCAAACACAAAAATACTAAGCCTATTTGGGCTTAGAGGCAAGCAAGTCGACGTTATCCCCAGCGGCTCGCTCACGGTCGACATCGCGCTCGGCGTCGGCGGAATGCCGCGTGGGCGTATCATCGAAATTTACGGACCGGAAAGCTCCGGTAAAACGACGATTTGCTTGCACCTGATTGCCGAAGCGCAGAAGCGCGGTGGCTTGTGCGCGTTCGTGGACATGGAACACGCGCTCGACCCCACCTACGCCGCGCGCATCGGCGTGAACGTGGAAACGCTCTACATCTCGCAGCCCGATACCGCCGAGCAGGCGCTTGAAATCACCGAAGCCCTCGTGCGCTCCGGCGCGCTCGACGTGGTCGTGCTGGACAGCGTGGCGGCGCTCGTGCCGCGGGTCGAAATTGAAGGCGAGATGGGCGACAGCCACGTCGGCGTGCAGGCGCGTTTGATGAGCCAGGCGCTCCGCAAGCTCGGCGGTGCGATCAAGCAGTCTCAGGTCGTCGTGCTGTTTACGAACCAACTGCGCGAGAAAATTGGTATTTCCTATGGTAACCCGGAGACGACGACCGGCGGCCGCGCGCTCAAGTTCTATGCCAGCGTGCGCCTGGACGTGCGCCGTATCGAGTCGATCAAGCAGGGCACCGACGTGATCGGCAGCCGCACCAAAGTGCGCGTGACCAAGAACAAGGTCGCGCCGCCGTTCCGTGAAGCCGAGTTCGACATCATGTTCAGCGAAGGCGGCATCAGCAAGATGGGCGAGCTGGTCGACCTGGGCGCGGAGCTTGGCATCATCGAGAAGCGTGGCGCGTTCTATCGCTACAATGAAGGGCTGCTCGGTCAGGGGCGCGAGAACTCGAAGCAGTTCCTGCGCGAAAACCCGGCGGTCGCCGACGAGATCGAGGACGCCATTCGCGCGCACTACAACCTGCCGCCCATCATGTATTCCAACGGCGACGGCGCGAGCTACGGCGCGGACGGCAAGCTGTTTTAAGAAGCGGTCAGCCTGTCAGCGATCAGCTTTCAGCTAAAAGCGAAGATATGAAAAGGCGCGGAGAGTTAATCACCTCCGCGCCTTTTTGTTTATGCAGTTGCTTTAGCTGACTGCTGAAAGCTGACAGGCTGACCGCTAGCTATGCTGCCTGCGCCTGTGCGAGCGCCTGCGCCGCAGGCGTAAAGTTCGGGTTGAAGAACAGCGCCTGATTGAAATTCTCAATCGCGCGGTCGGTCTCGCCCAGCGCCGCGCGCGCCAGCCCCGCGTAATAGAACGTCTCTTCGACGTACTGCCCGCCGCCGTCGTTCAGGTTCGCGTTCGCCAGCGCGATCATGTCGTCGTAACGCCCGACGGCGTAGTAGGCTTCAAACGGTCCGAACTGGTACCAGAGCATCCGCCACGGCAGCCCGCCGCCCACGTTGCGCGCCTGATCGTATGCCACGGACGCCTCGTTGAACATACCCAGGGCGGTGAAATTCGTTCCCATGTTGAACCACGCGAACGGGTCTTGCGGGTTGGCGACGGCTTCCTGACGCGCCTGTTCCAGCGCGTTCGTGTAATTCTGCCGCTCGTCGGCGTCCGCGCCGAGCAGCGCCATCAGGTCGCCTTCACGCGCCGCGTCGTAAAGGACGATATACAGCCGGTTGAAGTGCCGCCAGTATTCGTTGATGTGATCGTAGCTGTACTCGCGGTCGGGTCCTTTGTAGCTGTCGTAGGTGATGAAGACCTGCCGCGCGTCGTCGTAGCCCTTGATGAGCAGGTAGTGTCCCATCCAGCCCAGGTTTTCGCCGGGCGGATCGTAGCCTTGTTCGATGATGACCGGGAACTGATTGTAGACCAGCGTCTTGAGCAACTCGAGCGAGCCGCCGCGGCGCACCAGCGCCTGTGTCGTGCCCGGTAACTGCGTGTTGACGTAGTCCGCCATCTGCCACGGGCTGACGTTCTTGTCTTCGCCATTGGGCTTCAGCCAGCCTGCCGCGGGATACTGATCCGCAGCCGCGCCGAAATAGGTCAAGCCCATCGTCAGCGTTGCCGGACCGCAGTTGTTCCATCCCTGCCAGATATGAGTCACGCCGCTAAGCTGAAAGCTCGACGGCAGGGTTTGCGTCGTCTCCTGAGCGAACGCCGGCGCGATCATGATCAGCAGACCCAGCAGCGCCGCCCCTCGTAATACGAAATGCATGATTTGTCTGTGACCTCACGTCTTCTACACCGCAGTAAGGATTATACTATCTTGATACGAAGTCAACTCTGTTTTTCGGCAACGCCTGCCCGACGACCGGGGGCTGCGGCGGGTGGTGCTGGGGGTGCTGGCCGTGGGGCTGGTGCTCCGGTTGGTGCTGGCCGCCACGACGGACGGCTCGATCGGCACACTCACTCCTGCCGGTGTTCTTCCGGGTCTGAACAAGGCCGGGCGCTTCCTCTACCTTCCCCGCCCGGTGTTGCCCGCAGATCTCGCCGGCTGCGAGCGACTCGGG
>CALMDI010000874.1 GCA_937864975.1 uncultured Chloroflexota bacterium
ACCGTCGGCGTAGTATCTGGCCCTTGACGGATCGTTCGACGGAGCCGCCAGAGCATCCGCCAGCTGGACCGTGCCGCCGATTTTCGTGCGCGGAAGCCAGTTGAGGATCCGGTCGTTGCCGACTTCCGCGACCAGATCGCTTGCGGAAAGAGAAGCGAGAGCTTCTACCGACAAACCCGTAACAAACACGACGCCGATGTCACTCCAGTTCGTGCTCACGGTGCCGCCGAGAGTGTTGATGAGAGCGAGCCCGGCCGCGGGGATGGCTGCCGTATCCCTGAATACGACTACTGTCTTTCCTGTAGGGATTCCCGACGCGACCGACAGCGATGCGCTCGTCGGAACCCCTGCTGTCTGAGGTGCGGAGATCGAGGCAGGATCATCCGCGCAACCGGTGACGACTATTGCCGTCGAAACGACGAGTACGGTCCACCGGGCAAGGCAGGCTCGCATTTGCATTTTTTCTCTTCCGTTGAAGGTTGTGCCGGAACCCTCGCTGGAATGGAACGGGGCGAAAATCGGGCAGAAGACCTAATTTGAGGCGCCTGGCTGCCTGCGTATTCGCAGCCAACATAGGTAATTCGCCCTATGTGCATGGAGCCGTGCGCCTTCCGGAACGCTGAACCATGGTTTTCCTCTGTCGCGGCCTTCTCGCAGGTGCTACTATCCGTACGCGACCACAAGAAAACGCAGCCCAGCATTACCCGGGCACTGTCTTCCTCGAGGTAACGACGGTCTACGAAGGGCGCGGCAACGGCGCTCCATTCAGCTGGAGGAGGGTCGCGCGAATGCTTGCCCTCGCGCTCTCCGTCTCTGCGTGCGCAAGCGCTCCTGGCGCTCAGCGCGCGAAACTCCTGCGCGTGATGAGCTACAACATCCAGTACGGAAACGAAGGACTGGACAGCGTGATCGCGGTGATAAACGCCGAAAGGCCCGACATCGTCGGGCTTCAGGAGCTCGACGTTCACTGGTCGGGGCGCAGCCGCTTCGTCAATCAGGCGGAGCTATTGTCGAAGGGCACCGGTCTGGCCTACAGGTTCGCGCGAATCTACCAGCTGCCCGCGACGGATTCCTCGGGTGCGCCGCGTGAATTCGGCGTCGGAATCCTCAGCCGGTATCCGATCGTCTCGTTCGAGAATCACACCATCACCCGGCTCTCCACCCAGGAAGAGAACCCGGTGCCGAAACCGCTGCCCGGTTTCCCAGAGGCGGTGATCGACGTGAACAGCAGGCGCGTGCGCGTCTTCAACGTGCACCTCGATTTCAGGCGCGATCCTGAAGTGCGACGACGGCAGGTTGCGGATGTCGTTGCTGTAATGGGCAATGCCAGGATGCCCACGCTTCTCCTCGGCGACCTCAACGCGCGTCCAGACGCCCCGGAGATAGAGCCGCTCTTTCGGCACCTTCGCGATACGTGGAGCTATGCCGACGGGCCGGGACTCACGGGGCCAGCGAGAAATCCGGCAGGCAAGATCGATTACGTACTTGCGTCCCGTGACTTTCGAGTCAAGAAGACGTGGGTCTCCAAAGTCTATGCGTCGGACCATTTCCCCGTTGTCGTAGATTTGCAGTTAACGGAGTCACTCCAGTGAAAGAGGAGAACAGCATGTCCGGAGCACATTATCGAGTGATCGTCGGGGCCGACGATTGATTCTCGTCGTCGGCTCAACCGGCTCGCTCGGCAGACACGTCGTTCGCAAGCTGCTCAAGCGCGGTGAATCAGTTCGCGCGATGACGCGGGACCGCTCGAAGGCAGACGACCTGAAGGCGGCCGGAGCCCAGATCATACTTGGCGACCTGCGCGATCGCGAGTCGCTCGAATTCGCCGTTCGCGGCGCCAGGGGTGTAGTAGCCGCTGCGCACTCGATTCTCGGCCGAGGCAAGGCGTCGAGCAAGATCGTTGATGATGAGGGTCATCGCACGCTGATCGACGTCGCGAGGGAGGAAGGCGTCGGACATTTCGTATACACGTCGGCGTTTGGAGCGGCGCCGAATCACGAGATCGATTTCTGGAGAACGAAAGCCCGGGTCGAGAAGTATCTCGAGGACAGCGGTCTCCGCTACACGATCATCCGGCCGACGGCATTCATGGAAGTTCACGCCTGGGAGCTGATCGGCAAGGCTGTGGCGACTGGCAAGCGGGTGGTCCTCTTCGGGGGAGGGACTAATCCCAGGAACTTCATAGCCGCGAGCGACGCGGCGAATGCCGTCGTGCTGGCTCTGCGGATCCCGGAGCTCAGGGGCCGGGTGATAGAGATTGGCGGCCCCGAAAATCTCACGGGCCGGGAGGTCGTCGCGACGTTCGAAAAAGTGACCGGCAAACGGGCGAAGGTCTCGGCACTCCCGCTGCCGGTGGTACGAGCCGGCGCGACGGTGGCGAGCTGGCGGTGATCGGCAAGGTCACGCTGGTCGTGCGCCCGAGGCGCAGCACGGCTTCTTCAGTGGCTTCGGCACGGCTTAGCTCACCCGTAATTCTGCCCGCGTGCATGACGAGGATACGGTCGCTCATGCCGAGGATTTCGGGAAGCTCGGATGAGATAAATACGACTGCGTAGCCCTGAGCCGCCAGTTCTTTGATCAACGCATAAATCTCAGCTTTCGCGCCTACGTCGATGCCGCGCGTCGGCTCGTCCAGAATGAGGACTTTGGGCGAGCGCGCCAGCCAGCGAGCCAGAACGATCTTTTGTTGATTGCCCCCGCTGAGCTTGCCCACAAGCTGGGATAGTGACGGCGTTTTGACCCGCAGGCGCTGCGTCATCTCGCCCACGATTTCCTGCTCGCGGCGAAATTTGACAAAGTGCAGGAACTGAAGCCGGTCGAGAATAGCCAGACTGGTGTTTTCCTTGACGCTGAGCACGCGGAAGAGTGCCTCGCCTTTACGGTCTTCGGGCGTGTAGCACAGTCCAGCGTCCATTGCGTCGCCCGGCTGGCGGATGGTGACGGCGCGCCCTTCAATCTCGATGGTTCCCGAAACAGCGGGGATCACGCCAAACAGCGTTTTACCCAGTGTCGTGCGTCCCGCGCCGATCAGTCCGGCGATGCCCAGCACCTCACCGCGGTGCAGGTCAAAGCTGATGTCTTTGAGCTTCCGATTGGTGAGGTTGCGAACCCGCAGCACGACATCGGACTTTGCGTAGTTGGTCGTATCAAAGAGGTCGCTCAGCGGACGCCCGACCATCAGGCTCATCATCTGTCGCTCGGTCAACTCGCCGGTCTTGCGAACGGTAATCATCTCGCCGTCACGGAGAACGGCAACGCGGTCTGTCAGGCGCACGATCTCGCGCAGCCGGTGCGAGACGTAAATCAGCGCGACCCCCGAATCGCGCAGCTTGCGTAGAATGGCAAACAGGCGGTCGACTTCTTCATCCGCCAGCGACGACGTCGGCTCGTCCAACGCCAGCACCTTGATGTCATCCTTGAGGGCGCGCAGAATTTCGACAAGCTGCTTCTGCGCCGGAGTCAGCGTTCCGGCTTTTGCCGTGAGCGACAACGCGCGCTCCAGTCCCAATTTGGCAAGCTGCTCGCGCGCATTCTTATGAAGGCGGTTCCAGTCGACGAAGTGCCTGAAGCGGGTGGGCAGCTCATTGATGTACAGATTTTCGGCAACACTTAAATCGGGCGCGATTTCAGGCTCCTGATAAATCACGCGCACGCCGACCTCATGAGCGTCGCGCGGGGAATGGAATCGTACGCGATTGCCCTCGTAATAAAGCTCGCCGCTGTCGGGTTGATAGTCGCCGTTCATAATCCGCAGCAGCGTCGATTTGCCCGCGCCGTTCTCGCCGATCAGCGCCTGAATCTCGCCGGGATAGACGGCAAAATCCACACTTTTCAGCGCGCGCACATTGGGAAATTCTTTGGTGATGCTCTTTAGCTCAAACAGCGGCTGCCGCGAATCGGTTTCGGTTATCAAATCTTTTCACCATCGCCTGTCATCAAAATAAGGGTGCGCTGGGGCGTACTGCCGCACGCCCCAGCACGGAACAATCGTCGCTTACGCGCCGCAGTTCAGGATTTCGTGGTCCTCACGAGTGACCACGAGTCCGGGCGCATACGTGAACACGGGCAGCGGCACGTCGTACCGGAGGTAGTTCACCATGTTCGCGACCGCGAACCGCCCATGATTCGCAGCGTCGATAAAGATTGCGCTGCTGAAGCCGGTCGGCTCGTCTTTCGCCCATTCGTCGCAGGCAAGGTGCGCGCCCAGTCCGACGCCGATGATGTTCTCGGCGGGAACACCCGCCTGTTCGAGGGCGCGTACCGCGCCCATGACGCCGTCGTCATTGCACGAGTAGAGCACGAAGTGCGTGATGTCCGGATTGGCAGTGATGATGCTGGAGAACGTATCGGCGGCATTGATGAGCGTGCCGTCGTACGGCGCCAGGATCATCTGCTCCGCCGGGAACTCCGGCATCAGTTCCTTCCAGGTTTCGGTCGTCGCGTCTGTACGGGCGGTGCAAACGCCGAGATTGGCGAACTCGATATTGAATACGCCAACCTTGCCGTCGACACTGTCCCAGCCGCGATCACGGAATTCCTGAACGGCAAGTGTGCCAACCTGCTGTCCAATCGCAGCCGCGTTGAAGCCCGCGAACGGCGCCGGATTGCCCGCCGAGTCCTGAATCTCATCGTCCACGGCGATCACCGGAATTCCAGCTTCGGCGGCGCGGTCCAACACGGCGGGTCCGATTTGCTGTTCCGGCACGACGATGATGATGCCGTCCACGCCGGAGCCGATGTACGTGTCCAACGTGCTCATCGCCAGCGCGGAGTCAAACTGGACGTCCTGAATGAGCAGCTCAACGCCCATCGCGTCCGCGAGTTCCTGAGCGCCGGCAGTTTCGGAAACGAACCAGGGGTTGTCCAGGTGCTTGACGATATAGCCGATGGTGATGTCATCCTCCTGTCCGGAGACGATCATCGGCAGCGAGATCATGAGAAGTCCTGCCACAATGAGCAGCAGGGCAAAACGACCTGAAACACTTAAGGAACGCATGTAACATTCTCCTGAAATTCTATGCGAAGGGTTGCGCTGTACTTCCATCGGACGGTGCAAGGTTTCAATAGGATTTCCTTTCGATAGCGCGAACGGCGGGATGACGGTATCGGCTCCGGGCGACGCCCCTGCCACGATTAGTGAGCACGGTAGACTCGTGTGGGCGCACCACCGCAGGCGGCGGACTCGTACATGGCGGTGATCAGCTCGACCGACCGCGCGGCGACTTCGCCGGGTGAGTCATTGGAGCCAATCCCCTGGATCAAATCGACAAAGCGTTCAGGCGGCGTCTCGCAGGAATAAGCGCCTTCGCCAGCGGGCACCTCGACGTGCCGGTGATTGCCGTCGTGGCGGCGCACTTCCACGCGCTCGCGCTCTACGTCCAGCAGCATGACGCCTTCAGTCCCGAAAATGCGGATATCGACCTGGAATTTATCGTTGTCCGGCAAGGTTGCGGCTCCCGACAGCGATGCAATCGCGCCGCTTTCAAAGACGACGGTCGCCGTGTTGTACATATCGACGTCGGAATTGGGCGATGTCATGCGCGCGGAGACTTCCCGGGCGCGCAGCCCCGTGAGCCAGAACATGAGGGCGGACGAGTGCGTCACCTGTCCGTGACCGTAGCCCCCGCCGTTGGCTTTGACCTGCCACGTGCGCGGGTCGGGCGCGGCGATGCCGGGCGTCCACTGGGTCGGGACGCTCCCACCCCCTGAGAAAAAGTCTTTGGTAGGCGACGCCATGTGGCACATCACGTACTCGATCTCGCCAACCACCCCTTCGGACATGAGCTGTTTCGCCTGCTGGATGAAGGGCTTATAGTGCCAGCCGTAGGGTACGATCAGATGCAGCCCGCGTTCGCGGGCGGTGTTGACGAGGTCCCAGGCGCGGGCGGCATCCAGCGTCATCGGCTTCTCGACCAGTACATGACAGCCTTTGTCGAGAGCGGCGCGAGCGTGCTCGTGGTGCAAATAGTGGGGCGAGCCAACGATCACGCCGTCGAGCGGGATTTCCAGCAGTTCGCGATAATCCTCGGTCGCATACTCAAAGCCAAACTTGTCCTGAATTGCTTGCAGCGTGTCCGCGCCGAGTCGGCAGACGGCGACCATCTCGACGTCGCCGCGCCGCGAGAGAACAGGCATGTGATTGGTGGTTACCCACCAGCCCGCGCCGATGAATCCGAGTCTGACTTTCCCCATCCCTGTGTCTCCTGCCTACGCCGAGGCGAGGCGGTAGGTTACCAGTCCATCACGCCGACCCAGCTCGACCTTCTTATACTGCTGCATCTGCTCCAGATGACCGGTGAGCGGAAAGTTCAGGAATCCTTCCGCGCCCTGGGGCCAGCTGCCCACGCGCGCGTGTATGCCTTCGATAATCTCTTTGAGCGTCATCGGCTGCCCGCCGCGCAGAACATCCCTGAGAGCGGAGTCAATGCGATCCGTATACGCCAGACTTTCAGCCAGGAACGCGGCAGCGTCCGACCCGCGATAGAGCGGGTAATGGCTGGTGAGCAGCGTATCGATCTCCATCCCAAGCAGGCGCTGAATGGTCGCCTGATAGGTGTCCAGGTAGCGATAGGTGGGCGGAAAGGCGGGCTGCCCATCTGCGGTGAGTACCGAGTTATAGAGAGCCGCATCGGCAATGATGGCTGTTTTGCTGCGCGGGTCATACAGGCTGATGTGACCCCAACTGTGACCGGGCGTGTGCAGAACCTGGATCGTCCAATCAGGACTGAGCCGGATGCGCTCGCCACCCGTCAGCGTCATATCCATGAGCACATCGCTGGTCTGCGAACGAATCCAGTCATCGGTCGCCGGGTCACTGGCGAAGCCGTGGTCGGCTTCCCAGTCGTTGTAGCGGTCTTTGATCATCACGTCGATGTTTTCGATCATCGCGCGGTCAAGTTCATGGCAGAGGAAAAGCGCGTTCGGTGCCAGCCTCTTTAACTCGCCATTGCCGCCGTTGTGATCGAAGTCGGCGTGGGTGACGACGACGTAGCGAACCTTCGAGAACTCCAGATTATTTTCGCGGAAGTACGGCTCAAGAATCGAAGGCGGCGTGTCCTTCAAGCCCGTATCCACGATCATCGTCGCGTCCGTGCCGACCAACGCGAAAATGCAGACAAAGCGATTGCCGAGAGGCGCTTGGATACGGTGAATACCGGGTGCAGCTTCCATGAAAATCTCCTCGGAAAACGACTATTTCAAGTAAGCGACGAGTGCCCGGTGAAGCGTTCGTCAAGCGCGCCAAAGTCCTGTTTCTTTTCGCTCGGCGCACTGAACTGACTGCTTCACTAGCGCCCCTGAAATTCGGGCGGGCGCTTCTCCTTGAACGCAGCGATGCCTTCCTGCGCGTCGCTGGTCGTAAAACAATAGGCGAACAGATCGTTTTCGTAGGCGAGTCCGACGTCCGGCGTTGTGCTCAGCGACATACGGACAAGATGTTTGATTGCCTGTACGGCGATAGGCGCGTTTCGCGCCGCGGCGAGCGCGATTTCCAGAACGGTGGACTCCAGTTGTTCATCCGGGACAACTTCCTGAACCAGCCCGGTCTGGTGCGCTTCGCGTGCGTCGATCAGGTTGCCGGTAATGAGCATCTGCATCGCTTTGCCGTAGCCGACGAGCCGGGGCAGAAGCTGCGTGTTACCGGCGCCGCCGTTCCAGCCCAGCTTGACTTCGCCCGCGCCGAATTTGGCGGATTCGCCAGCGATACGCACGTCCGACGTGAGCGCAAGCTCCAGACCGCCGCCGATGCAATAGCCCCAAATCTGCGCGATGACGGGCTTGCGAATACGCCAGACTTCTTTTGCATAGTCCGTTCGATTGCGAAGCTGCCAGTTCGTGCCGTAATCGTCCAGCACCTTGACGTCACTGCCGGCAGAGAACGCACGCTCGCCGGTGCCGGTCAGGATGACGACTCGAACATCGTCGTCGTTGTTGACCTCGGCGACCAACGAGGAGATGGTTTTGCCCATCGCCGCGGTGACGGTGTTGAGCTTTTCAGGTCGGTTCAGCCGAATCGTGGCGACGTGATCCTGTTTCGTAAAAACGATGTGTTCTTCGCTCATCGACCAATCCTCATTAAATCGCGCCAGCTTCGTGAAGCATCGCAAGACGTTCGCGGTCGTAGCCGAGCAGACTCGAAAGTACCTCGTCGGTATGCTCGCCAAGCAGCGGCGGCGGCAGGCGGATGGCGGCGGGGGTATCGCTCATTTGAATCGGCACGTTGGGCATACGCAGGTTGCCCGCCTTCGGGTGAGCTATGGACGTGATCATTCCCGTAGCTTGTACATGCGGGTCATTTTCCAGGTCGCGGTAATTGTAGACCGGGCCCGACCACAACTTCAGATCGTCGAAGATCTTCAGCCATTCCGCCGTTGTCCTGGTCGGCGTGATCGACCGAACAATCTGATAGATTTCGTCTCGATGACGGACGCCGTCGTTCCAGTCCGTCATTTCGCGCAAACGGTCATTGTCCAGTGCTTCGCCCAGTATATGGAGGGGCGACTGCGAGATAATCAGCCACGAGTCCTTGGTTGGATAAATGCCATAGGGTGCTGTGACCCAGGCGTGCGCGAAGGGCGATTCGGTGCGCTCCGGCATAATGCCGAGGTTGAGGTAGGTGACCATTTCCTGCGACTGACAGTCCATCGCCACCGAGAGCATGTTGACGGCGACTTTCTGACCTTTGCCTGTTTTGCCGCGGGCGATCAGCGCCGCGAGGATGCCAATGCACGCCTGATAACCGGTCATGGAGTCGGCAGCCCACATGGCGCCGGGGATCGGCGGGTCATCCTTGCTGCCGACCGAATACATCGAGCCGCTGTATCCTTGAATAATGAGGTCTTGTCCGGGGCGGGTCGCGGCGTAGGGTCCGTCTTCGCCGTAACCGGAAATGGAGCCGTAGACGATGCGTGGGTTGATCTCGGACAGTTGTTCATAGCCAACGCCCAGACGCTCGGCGGTGCCAGGGCGATAATTTTGCAGAAAGACGTCACTTTGTTCGACCAATTCATACAGGGTCTGCAATCCCTGCTCGTGTTTCAGATTGATGGTGACACTTTTCTTATTACGGTTCAGCCCCAGTACCGCGTTGGTTTCGCCGTTAATCTCCGCGCCCGCAAAGCCGTGCAGGCGCGTCCATTCGCCCTGCAACGGCTCGATCTTGAGCACCTCGGCGCCGAGGTCGCCAAGACGCATCGCGGCAATCGGTCCTGCCAGCATCTGCGTCGCGTCGAGAACGCGAATACCTTCCAGCGCGCCTTCCGTCAGCATAAGCCCTCACCCTCACTCATCAAAAGCCCGCGCGAATGCGCTCGGCGGCGAAGCGCATCGCCGACCCCTGACCCCACACATTGACTTCCGTCGGCAATGCCTTGTACATGCTGACCAGGTCGTCCGGTAGAGTGCCTGCCCATGTGCAGGCGGAGACACCCGCAAAACTGCCGTCCGGCTCAATTCGGCTGAGCGTCGCTTGCCACGCTTTGTCGGCTGCCTCGCTGTAGCGCTCGTCCAGCAAGCAGAGACGCACGCCCTTCGTAAAAGCTGCGCCGAAAAATGCGGCGGTCGATGACTCAAGGTACGCCTCGCGGTCGTGGAGCAGCGTACGCCAGAAGCCGCTCGCATCCTGTAGACCTAGGATCGCCTCGCTTAACCGCTTGAAATCAGCCTCGGCGCGCCCTCGTCCCGGATGATCGGCAGGCAGCATTTCCAGCGTGTCGATCATGCCGAGGAGCGCCCAACCGTTGCCGCGTCCCCAGCCGTAACCGCGCAGCAGGCGAGGACCCGTTTCAATGGCATGTGCGAGAAAGGGACCGCGCTCGCTGGAAAGCCAGCGGACATGATGCTCCCATTCGAGCAGCGCCTCGTCGTAATAGCGTTCCTCGCCGGTCACACGCCCTAGAAGGGCGTAAAACGGAGGCACGTGATAGATCGTGTCCACCCAGACATTGAAGCGATAGATCGGCTGATCGGGTCGGTACAACGGGGCGCCGTCGCGCGTGCGCGGCACTTCCTCCAGCAAAAACGTCGCCAGCCGGATGGCGGCGTCGAGAAGCTGCGTATCGCCGGTACGCTGGTACAGGCGCAGGAGTGCGTAACCGGGTGTCAGGTGATCGACCCACGAAAGCGGGCGTTTTGCCCAACGTTGGAAGAAGCGGCGGGCAAACGCCTCTGCCTCGGCGTGTCCGACCAGTTCCGCGGCTTCGAGCAGACCATCCATCGCAATGGAATCACCCCAGAACCAGACTGTAAAGTCGTATTCCATCGTTCGATTGGCGGCGCAATCCAGCGCCTGCTGGGCGGATATCATCGTCAAACCGCCTGCGTGCTGCGTACCACCGGAATGCCCAATCCGGGCGCGCCGACGTCGGACATGACGAAGTGGGCAGCCGTGTGAGCAAGATGCTCCATGCCGATGGCGGCGCGGCGAACCCGCTCGCGCCCCTGGTTCACGGCGATGGCATCCAGATGCGTCCCGCTGGGATAGATGCCTGGCGCGTTGCGAAGTCCAAACTTCAGGTAGATAGGGGCGGCGACGCGGATGATTTCGGGCAGCTCATGATAGCGGGTAAAACCGCCGAGTCCGTCCGGCGCTTCAATGTAAAGGTCAATCGGGATGTCGATGACCTGTCTCAACGCCGCCAACTGCGCGATGCTGATACTGGAGGCGACGTTGATGGTATCCATGCCCTGATCGACCAGCAGCTTGATGCCCAACGGGTTGCCGAGCCCGAGCACCGCTGAGCCGTCGGTCACGACTGCGACCGAGTTGCCCTTGATCGTCAGCTTGGGCGCGTCCTCCGGGTGGTCGGCGAGCGCCTGGCTCACCCGGCCCACCCCCGGCGTGTAGGCCATCGCGAGGTCCTGGCGGTTGCGCAGGTTGACCTTGGACGTGACGCTGATCTTGCCACCCAGGTGCATCAGGAACACCCGGTCGGACACCTTGTGGACCCGCACGCCCTCGAGGCTCTCGACGGCGTCGATGATCTCCTGCGAGTGGTCCGCGTCGGCGGCCGAGCAGGTGAGGTCGATGACGAGCCGGTCCGGGTGGGAGTCGACGATGTCCAGCGCGGTGGTGATGCCTCCGCCGTCGGCGACCTTCATCGCGAGCGCCCCGATCACCGCCGGGTCGGTGCCCGTGTGGAGCCGGATCGTGATCGAGTAGGAGGCGGTGGTTGCGCGGGCTCGCTGGATCGATTCGGTCACCGCGCCATGGTCCCACGGCTGCCCGCGCGTGTGCGACATCGCCCGAGCCGCGGCTTGCAGCGCTGCGAGGCAGTATGCCGCCGAGCCGCGGTCCGCTCGAATGTCGGGCGTCGCCTCAGCGCGGGCCGTGGTGCCCCTCAGGTGCCGGGTGTGTTGCCACGGACCCGTGAGAGCCGGTACATGACACCCGCGAGGAGCACTGCGCTGCCGACGAGGACGGCATTCAGCGGCAAGCTGAGGACCAAGGCGGCGCATCCCACGGCGCCGATGAGCTGCAGGGCCCTCGGATAGCGGCGGTGCACGCCGGTCTGGGTCCAGGCCGACAGGTTGGCCACGAGGTAGTAGACCAAGACGCCGAAGGAGGAGAACCCAATGGCCCCGCGGAGGTCGACGGTGAGCACGAGCACGCACACCACCGCGCCGAGGAGGACTTCCGCGTGATGGGGCACCTTGAATCGCGGGTGGACCGCTGCAAGCCATCCGGGGAGGTCGCGTTCCCGAGCCATCGCCAGGCTGGTCCGCCCGATGCCGGCAATGAGCGCCAGCAGCGCCCCGAGCGAGGCTGCGGCTCCGCCGACCCGGACGACCGCAGCGGCCCACCCCCACGAGCCGGCCTCCACGGCGGCGGCCAGAGGTGCTGGGGTGGCGGCGACGCCGTCGGGGCCCAGCGTGCTCAGCACAGTGAGCGCGATGACGGCATAGACCGCGACCGCCAAGCCCAAGGCGGTCAGGATGGCCCGTGGGATGGTCCGGGCCGGGTCCCGGACCTCCTCTCCCATTGTGGCGATCCGGGCATACCCCGCGAAGGCGAAGAACAGCAGTCCAGCTGACTGCAGCACGCCGTGCCACCCACCACCTGAGGTGCTCAGCGGGTTGGCGCGCGCCAGGTCAGGGCTGGCTCCGAGCCAGGCCGCAGCCACGACCACCGCCAAGGCCGACAGCACCACCGAGACGATGATGCGGGTGAGCCGTGCGGTCCGGGTCACGCCGCGATAGTTGACCGAGGTCAGGACGATGACGGCGGCGACTGCGACCGGGCGGCGCCACCCCGCGGGGGCGGCGTAGGTCGCGAACGTCAGAGCCATCGCGGCGCAGCTGGCAGTCTTGCCGAGGACGAAGCCCCACCCCGCGACGAACCCCCACCAGGAGCCCAGGCGCACTCTTCCGTAGACATAGGTGCCGCCAGACGTGGGGTACTGCGCGGCCAGCTGGGCCGACGCTGTGGCGTTGCAGTACGCAACGACGGCCGCGACCGCCAGGCCGGCAAGCAGCCAGCTCCCAGCGACCTGCGCCGCGGGCGCGAAGGCAGCAAAGACGCCTGCCCCGACCATCGAGCCGAGGCCGACAGCCACCGCATCCGTGGTGCCGAGGCGCCGCGCCAGACCGGGTTGGGCAGAATCGGCCGTCATAGCAGGTCATCTTCCTACCCGAGGCTCTGCAGGACGGGCGCCGGCAGGCTCGAGGCGCCAGCGGCGTCCGTCAGGCCATGACCCCGAGCGTCCGCAAGCAGAGCCCCCAGTGCCGACATCCGGCCCGCGGCAGCATTTCCCAGGGCGGTCACTACGTCGACACGCTGAGGAGCCGTTCCGCCTTCGACCGGTTGCTCGGCGCTCCCGCGGGGGCCTGTCCGGGCACCACGAGGGCATCTGAGCCGGCCTCAGCCAAGGGAAAGGCCCCCGACTCTGGCGAGAGGGGGGCCTGACCGTGAAGGGACGTGGAGCCGCTTGTCGGAATCGAACCGACGACCTATTCATTACGAGTGAATCGCTCTGGCCGACTGAGCTAAAGCGGCGCGACCGACGCCGGTGGAGCGAGCCCACCCGTGCCGGACGACGAGTATACGCACAGCGTGCAGGCCCGGAAAATCCGCGCGCCGCCTCGTCGTAGCTGCCCGTGTGGGCCGACTCGCCCGACTAGCACCGCTTCCCGTTGGGCGGCACGCTGCCACGCAGCAGGTAGGCGGCCACGGTGTCGTCGACGCAGGCGCTGCCCGAGTTGTACGCGCCGTGTCCGCTGCGGTCGGAGGTGACGAGGACTCCCGAGGCGAGGTCGCCGGCAAGCTGTCGGGTGCCGCCGATCGGCGTGGCCGGGTCGCGCAGGTTGCCGACGACGAGGATCGGCCCGGCGCCTCCCGCGAGCCTGCCGCCCTTGGGGGTGCGGCCCGGCACCGGCCACGCGCGGCAGTTGTCGTAGAGCTCCCCCGTCAGCCGTGCCCACAGCGGGTGCGCCGCCTTGGCCCGAGCCTGCGCCTCCTGCAGCGCGGGAGTGTCAGGGGTGCGCGGCCAGTCGGCGCACCGCACCGGCAGCATCGCCTGCAGGTAGGAGCTCTTCTCATAGGTGCCGTCGGACCTGCGGTCGGTGTAGCTCGACGCGAAGGCGACCAGGACATCGGCCCTGCCCTTGGTGAGCGCCTCGGTGAGCCCCTTGTCGAGGGTGGGCCAGGACGTGTCGGAGTAGAGGCCCATGAAGATGGCGAAGCCGACCCACCCCTCACCGACCGCGGGGAGCCCCGTCTTCGTCGTGGCCAGCGGCGTGCGGTCGACGGAGTCGAGGAGCGCGACGAGCCGCTCCTTGGCCCGTGTCGCGTCCGAGCCGAGCGCGCAGTCGGGACGCACCGTGCACCACCGGAGGAACGCGTCCATCGAGGACTCGAACCCCTGGATGTTGTAGGCCATCTCCTGCAGGTCGGTCTGGTTGGGCGAGATGGCGGAGTCGAGGACCATCCGCCCGGCCCGGCTCGGGAAGAGGTCGGCGTAGAGCGCACCGAGGAAGGTGCCGTAGGACACGCCGAGGAAGTTCAGCCTCGGCTCGCCGACGAGGGCGCGGATGATGTCCATGTCCCGGGCCACCTCGGTGGACGACATGTGCCGGGCGCGCTGGCCGCCCGTGGCCGCGCAGCTCGTCGTGACCCGGTTGACGTCGCCGATCAGCTTGGCCCGCTCCGCTGCCGTGTCCGGGGTCGGGTCGTCGGCGAAGAGCAGGTCCATGTCGGCGTTGGTCAGACAGGCGACGGCGTCGGACTGGCCGATGCCGCGGGGGTCGAAGCCGATGATGTCGAAGCCCTGCCGGACCGGCTTGGTGAAGACCGCGGACGCGAAGCGGACGTACTGGTTCCCCCCGACCCCAGGGCCGCCGGGGTTGAAGAGCAGCGACCCGACCTTGGGTCCCGGCCCCAGCGCCGGGGCCTTGCGCAGGGCAAGGTCGAAGGTGTCGCCGCCCGGCGTGGCGTAGTCGACCGGCACCCGGATGGTCGCGCACCCCTGCTTCGCGTTGTCGGCGCACGGCTTCCACGCCAGCGCCTGGGTGTAGTACGGCGCCAGGGCCGCCGGGTAGTCCGTGCGCCCCGGGGCCGGGGCGGCCGTCGTCGCCGTCCCGCTGGCACCGCCGGTGGCCTGCGAGCTCGTCGTGGCGGGCTGGCCCAACGCTCCGGGCGCCGCCGGACCCGGCTGCCCGGTCGAGCCGCCGCGCCCCCACCAGGCCCAGCCGGCGAGTGCAAGGGCCCCGACGAGGACCAGCGCGAGCACCGCGGCGGTGACCGGCCGGATGCGCCCGCTCGTCCGTCTCCGTGCGGGACCGCCACCGGGGGCGGCGGGGGCGCCGGGGGGTGGGAGCTCGTTCAGCATGTCAGTCCGTCCTTCGGTGTCTGCCCGGTGACGTAGTAAGTGTCGATGGCGTCGTCGACGCACCCGCTCCCCCGGCCGTATGCCGTGTGGCCATCGCCGTCGAGGGTGACGAGCGCGGCATTGGCGAGCTGGGCACGCAGTCGCCGGGCCCACTCGTAGATGGTGGCCGGGTCGCGGGTGGTGCCGAGCACGACGATCGGAGCGCTGCCCGCCGCGGTGACCTTGTGCGGCGGGGTGCCGCCGCGCACCGGCCACTGCCCGCACGGCAGCGACCCCCAGGCGAGCAGCTCCCCCCAGGTGGGCGCGACTGCGGAGAGGCGCCGCGCTCTGGCCCGGTAGGTGGCAAGGTCGGGGCTGTCGGGCCGGTCCAGGCAGTTGACGGCATACATGCTCTCCATGATGTTGCTCGTGTAGCCCCCTCCGGGCCGGCGCCGGGCGTAGTCGTCGGCCAGTCGCATGAGCGGCGAGCCGTCGCCGGCCGCGCCGGCGCGCAGCGCCTCGGTGAGCCGGTCCCACGAGCCCTGGTCGTAGAGCGCCTGGGCGATGCCGTAGGACGCCCACGCCTCGTCGAGCTGGGGCACCGCCCGGTCTCCGGACGGCAGCGGTCGGCTGTCGACCCGGCTGAGGAAGCCGCGGATCCACGCGAGGCCCGCGTCGACGGTCTCGCCGAGAGGGCAGCCGCCCTGCTCCACGCAGCGCTGCACATAGCTGCGGGTCGCGAGCTCGAAGCCACGGGCCTGCCCCTGCGCCATCTCCGCGCTCGTCAGGTCGGGTGGCACGACCCCGTCGAGCACGAACCGGCCCACCCGACGGGGGAACAGGTCGGCATACGTGGCGCCGAGGAAGGTGCCGTAGGACTTGCCGAGGTAGCTGAGCCGGAGGTCGCCGAGCGCCGCGCGCAGCACGTCCATGTCGCGCGCCGCGTCGGGCGTCGAGACGTGGCCGAGCAGCTCGCCGGTGCGGGCCCGGCACCCGGTCGCCAGGGCCGTGCCGGCGTCGCGCAGCTGCTGCTCCTCCGGCCCGTTGTCGGGGGTCGGGTCGACACTGAGGAAGCGGTCGAGCTGCGAGTCCGACAGGCAGTCGACCGGCGCGGAGGCGCCGACCCCGCGTGGGTCGAAGCCGACGACGTCGAAGTAGTCGCGCACCGAAGCCCCGACGATCTGGTCGGCGGCCCGGGCGTATGCCGTGCCCGACCCCCCCGGGCCGCCGGGGTTGACCACGAGCGAGCCGATCCGCTGCTGCTGGTTGCGCGCCTTGATGCGCAGGACCGCGATGCCGATGTCGCGTGACCCCGGCCGCGCGTAGTCGAGCGGGACGGTCAGGGTCGCGCACTCGGCGCCCTCGCCGCAGCCGGACCACCTGAGGCGCTGGCTGTAGTAGCGACCGAGGTCGGGCCGCGGCGCTGCGCTGACGGCGCCCGCGGTGGCCCCGGGGAAGGGCACCGGCTGGAGCGACGTGCAGGCCGCGGTCAGCACCGCCACGGCCAACGCGGCGACGGCTCCCGCGACGCGTCGCCTCGGGCGGCGGCTCGTCGTCATCCGATGCCGAGGTCCCGAGGCAGCCGCAGCTGCAGCGCCATCGCCTCGAGCGCGAGCAGGGGTGACACGTTGGCATGGATCCGGTCCCGGGCCTCGGCGATCGCGTCGAGGGCAGTGAGCAGCCGCTCCGGCGGCATCGACCGGGCCAGCGCCCCCACGGCGGGAGCCGCGTCCGGGTTGATGAGCTCGACGTCGGAGCCGAGGCTGCGCAGCAGCGCGTCACGGTAGACCGAGGCGAGGTCGGTCAGGCAGCGGTCGATCATGTCCCGCGTGCTGCGCTTGGCCCGCATCTTCTGGTCCTTCTCGAGGGTGGCCAGCTGGGAGCGGATGTGCGGTGGCTGGGTGCGGGCGGCAAGGTCGGCGCCGAGCGTCTCCAGGAGCCGCGCCCGCTCGGCGGCGTCGCGCTCCGCGGTCGTCTCGCCGGACTCCTCCTCCGCGATCTTGACCAGGTCGGCGGCCGCACCGACCGCATCGCCCACGCCCAGGATCCTCGTCGCCATCCGCACCACGTCATGACGCCGGATCCGGGCGTGCTCGTCGCGGGCCAGCCGCCGCGCGAGGCCGATGTGCGACTGGGCGACGCGGGCGGCATACAGCGCCAGCTCGGGCGCCGCGCCGTCCCGCCGCACGAGCAGGTCGGCCACCGCCTCGACCGGCGGAGTGCGCAGCCGCACGTGTCGGCTGCGGGAGCGGAGGGTGACGATGACGTCCTCCAGCGAGGGCGCGCAGAGCATCCACACCGTGCGGGGGGTGGGCTCTTCGATCGCCTTGAGCAGCGCGTTGGCCGGGACGTCGCTGTATGCCGTGAGCCGGTCGGCGTCCTCGACGAGGATGACGCGGTAGCGCCCCACCGAGGGGCGCAGCGCGGCGAGCTGGACCAGCTCCCGCGCGAGCTCGACCTTGATCGACAACCCCTGGGTGGCGACGACGTCGACGTCGGCATGCGAGCCGTCGAGCGCGGTCCGGCACTCCCGACAGGTGCCGCACCCGCCGCCGGGACACTGCAACGCGGCGGCGAAGGCCCGCGCCGCGGTCGAGCGCCCGGAGCCCGGCGGCCCGGTGAAGAGCCAGGCGTGGGTCATGGCCGACGGGTCCCGCACCGCGCGGGACAGCGTCTCGACGGTCGGCTCCTGCCCCACGAGGTCGTCCCACACGCTCATCGGCGCCGCTCCAGGATCTGCTCGACCCGTGCCAGCACCCGGTCGTGGATCTCGTCGCTCGGGAGGCAGGCGTCGAGCACGAGGTAGCGGCGCGGCGCGGCGGCCGCCAGGGCGACGAAGGCTTCGCGCACGGCGGCATGGAAGGGCTCGGCCTCCGACTCCATCCGGTCGGGAGGCTGACCACGACGCTCCCGTCCGACTCGGGGATGGACGTCGAGCAGCACGGTGAGGTCGGGATAGAGGCCGTCGACCGCCCAGTGCTGCAGGCCCCGCAGGTCGTCGGCGCCCAAGCCGCGGCCCGCACCCTGGTAGGCGATCGCCGAGTCGGTGTAGCGGTCGGTGATGACGACAGCGCCCCGGGCAAGGGCCGGGAGGATGACCTCGTCGACGTGGTGGGCCTTGTCGGCCGCGAAGAGGAGCGCCTCCGCCCGGGCCGAGACGCGCTCACCCTGGAGCAGGAGCTGCCGGATCCGGGCGCCGAGCGGGGTGCCGCCGGGTTGTCGGGTCACGAGCACGTCGAGGCCCCGCCGGACCAGCTCGTCGTGCAGCAGCCCGGTCTGGGTCGACTTGCCCGAGCCGTCACCGCCCTCGAAGCACAGGAAGAGCCCGGGCGCCGTGCCCACCTGCTCCTCGCTCCGCTGCTCGGCTGTCACGAGCGAAGCCTAGGCGACCACCCCGACAGCCCGGCCCCCGCCACCCGCCCCGCGATTCGAGGTATTCCGCCGCGCCCTGGCGCGCAGGAATACCTCGACCCACGGGGAAGAGGCGGCCTCAGCGTCGGCGGACGAGCTCCTCGGCGATCTGCACGGCGTTGAGCGCGGCCCCCTTGCGCAGGTTGTCCCCGACGACGAAGAGGACCAGCCCCTTGCCCTCGGGCGCCGCCTGGTCGGTGCGCACCCGCCCGACGAAGACCTCGTCCCGCCCGGCTGCCTCCAGCGGGTTGGGCACGTCGGTGACGATGACGCCGGGAGCGTTCTTGAGCAGGT
>CALMDI010000875.1 GCA_937864975.1 uncultured Chloroflexota bacterium
CAGGGTAAGCTTGCGGATTGCCCGGTGTCGAGCCGAAAGGAAATCGCGCTCGTCCTGAACAGCGTTGTGATTAGCAATCAAGCGTCGGTTAATCCCAGTCCGCTGCTGCCTGCGTCCCGCTGTCGGCGCGTCTCAACGCGACCGCCTGTTTCCCAACTGCCTGCACAAGCCACACCGCAAGCCGCCGGTCACGCGACCGGATGGTATCGAGCCGCCTTTCCGCAGGGAAACGATGATTTCAGTCGCTTCGAGGTCTATCCATTTCGATCTTTCACCGGTTTTAGGTTATATTACACGTATAACTGGCTCGTGGTAACAAACTCTTATGGAAAGGAGGGTCTATGCTCAAACGCACCGGCTTCGTACAGCCCGACGTGGGTATCTATACCATCACGGCGATGGTCAACAAGACCGATCCGGCAGAGGTAACCTTTGCCGATCTTGATGACGTCGCCGATGAGTTGGAGCGGTTTTACGCGCAGCCGCTTGGCAAGTACATCGCGGGGTCGCTGGCATTCACGACCAACGGTGGTTTCACTCAACCGACGTGGAACAACGAGAAGTTTCAGTACAAGCGTACCGCTTATGCCAGCTTTGTGCTGCGAGGGCATCAAAACAAGGATTTGACGCCCGTGCTGAATGCGCTGGACGAGAACGGCAAAACGGACTACCGCGATATGGTGCTGCGCGACCGACCAAATGCGCCGCGCTGCGTCTTCACGGGCGACCCAGCCTATCTGCGCGTCAGCCGCGATATGCTGCCGATGTTCAACGGGCGCGGCATTATGAATTTCAGCCCCATGGGCGAGTCCGGCGTGCCGATTAGCGCGGCGATGCTGCTGGCAATCCACGCGATGCCGTTAGGCTGCATCGTATCCCAGGGGGCATTACTGGCAGTCGAAAGCAGCGACCCGGCGCTGATGTTCGAGTTTGTGCGCGCCAATCTGGCGCGGAACCAACTGTTCGCGCACATGACGCATCTCGAAAAATTTCCGAACCTCACGTCTTATAAAACGCGCCTGATTGACGGCTTGCTTGAAGCGCAGCACGCCGCGCCGTTCCCGGCGGATGAAGCTGAATACTACGCCGCGCCCTCGCTGACGGCATATCACTTCTCGAATTACGGGGCAAGTCCGCGCCTTCAAATTTACACGCTGCCATCCAACATCGTCGGGTTTGTGCTCAGCGTCCAGCACGGGCGACACGCCGCCGCCTGGAGTGAAATCGTGAGAAAGGCGCGACATGAGGAGAAATCGGCGGGCGAAGAACTCAACCAAGCCGCGCCCAGGCTTACGCAGCGCAACCTGATTTATGAAGACTTGTTCGACCTGCCCGAAAAGGCGCGCGACTTTTTACGGACGTATTTTTTACGCCAGCCGCTGCGGAAGCATGGCAGCGCCCTCAAAAACGACCCGCGCGCGCAGTACGACCTCAGCACGGAAGCCAGTTTGTTATCCTGGGATTTAACCGCTCTGTTTCTCGAAAGGATCATGCTGATGCAAAAGGATCGGATTGACCAGATTCGCAGCTTAGGCGACCGGCTCGCCGAGCACATCCAGCGCAATCACGACCGTCGGCTGCTGCGCGACCTGTATATCGCGCGGGCGTATTGGCAGTTTCGACAGGTGCTGCTGCGAGCGGTTCAACGCTACAACGGCGCCGAACCTCTATGCCCGTTTGATACCTACGTAACCATCTTTGAGGAGAGTGAAGATTTTGAACGCCAGGACTGGAGTCTGGCGCGCGATCTGCTCTTAATCCGCATCTTCGAGCAGTTACAGCGCAGCGGCGTCTGGGGACAGGTTGCCGACGCCCTGGAAGCAGCAGACGGCGAGCAGGAAGAACCCAGCCCGTCTGTCAACTGATCCTCTGTTTTTATCGACCTGCCGACATCTCTGCGAGGTATCAAGACTCATGGCTTTTGTCACCGCTTTGCTCGTGATCGATGCGCCCGCCAGCGCGCTCAACAACTCCGGTGATCCGATCCCGAATGCGCGCACCGACAATACATCCAGCGTGAAATTTATTCGCAAGTTGGGCGGTGGGATGTATCCCTATGTTACAGCGCAAGCCTATCGCCGGTGGCTGCGCGCCACCCTGGAAGCGGACCCGCAGGGTTGGCACATGTCGCCGGTTTACCGCGAGGAAAAAGTCGCTTATGTCGATGCCAACCCGATTAGATACTGGGATGATGACCTGTTGGGTTATATG
>CALMDI010000876.1 GCA_937864975.1 uncultured Chloroflexota bacterium
CGGGTTGCAGGAATTCGATCCCCCGATGAACATGCTCATTGCCCATGAGTTTGTCTGCCATTTATTCTGTCGCCGTGCGTAAGATGCTGGCGACTTTTTATTTGGAGGTGCGATCCCGACGCGATATTTTCACCCGCAATCGTCTGAAAGGAGAATGAAGACCATGGCAACGAAGAAAAAAACCAGCAAGGCAAAAGCAAGTAAGGCAACGAAAGCAAGTGAAGCAAGCAAGGCAAGACCAACCCAAACCACAAGAGGAGAAATGACAATGGCTAAAAGTAATATGATGGGCTACCTGCCCAACGATGCACCCCCGATGGGACAACGAGTTCTGTTGGGGTTCCAACATGTGTTGACGATGTTCCCCGCGACCGCGTTCGTTGCGGCGTTGTGCGGGTTCCATGTCGGCACAGTGTTGTTCATGTCCGGCGTGGGAACGATCGTTGCCCTGACGCTTTCCAAGTGGCAGATCGGAAAATTCATCCCGCTGTTCTACGGTTCGAGTTTCAGTTACATCGCGGCGTATCTTGCCATCGGGGCAGCAGGCGCGGTCGCGCTGGAACGGACGATTGGCTACGTCGGCGGCGAGGCAGTGACGATTCTTCACGCGCCGTTCGCCAGCGGCGACTACGCCGACGCGGCAGGCGACAACGGGTTTGACGTCGACGCCCTAACAGTCACCGACGAGCAGGTTCTGGAAGCGTACACATCAGCGAATAAGGGAGCCTTCGTCGTCCGGCGCGGTGAAAAGCCCGTGATTATTCCGCTGCCGGGGAACGCTGGGAGCTACTGGGAGGACGCGGGATTGTTCACGCTGCTGAGCGTGGAAGGGCGAAGCCTGAACATGCGCGCGGCAGGCGACCGCGTGCTGTACGCCGGGCGCGGCGACGACTTCGGCGAGCGCGTGCGCGCCGCCCTGGAAGCGATGGAATGATGAGCGATCTGGCGCGAATGCTGATCGACGCGGGGCTGCTTCAATTCGGCTCGTTCGTCGTCAATGGGGACGAAGTGCCGTTTCAGGGGAGCCTCGCGATGCTGGCGTCGTACCCCGACGTACTGCGCGCGGTGACGGACGCCGCCGCGCCGCTGATACCGCCCGCCGACCACCTGCTGGCGACGAACGAGGCGGTGCCGCTCGGCGTCGCGCTGAGCCTGCACACGGGGATTCCGCTCGTCTACAGCCGGGGCACCGACGCCGCGCCGGTGGTCGATCTGGTGGGCGCGTACGATATCGGGCACCCGGCGGTGCTGGTGACGACGCTTCTGAGCAGCGCCGCGCCGGTCACGCGGCTGCTGGAGGGCGCGCGGCGGGTCGGGTTAGAGGTTCATACCGTCGTGCCGATCATCGACGCGGGGGCAGTACAACTGCCAGATAGGGAGATTGTTCCTGTCCTGCGGCTCGCGGAGATTGTCGCCGATTTGGTCGAGAATGGGATGCTGCCGGAGGGACAGGGATGGTTTGTCCTGGCGTGGATCGGCGGCAGGCTGTCTAATCGTCTTCGCCAAGGCTCAGCAGCGCCATAAACGCTTCCTGCGGCACCTCGACGGAGCCGATCATCTTCATGCGCTTCTTGCCTTTTTTCTGCTTTTCGAGCAGCTTCTTCTTGCGGGTGATGTCGCCGCCGTAACATTTCGCCAGCACGTCTTTTCGCATCGCCTTGACGTCCGCGCGGGAGATGACGCGCTTGCCAACCGCCGCCTGAATCGGAACGGCGAACTGCTGGCGCGGGATCAAATCCTTGAGCTTGGAGACGAGCTTCTGCCCCTTATGATAGGCGTCGTCGCGGTGAACCATGAGCGCGAGGGCATCGACCGGCTCGGCATTGACGAGAATATCCAGCTTGACGAGGTCGCCGGGGCGGTAGCCGTCGAACTGGTAGTCGAGGCTGGCATAGCCGCGCGTGATGCTCTTGAGACGGTCGTAGAAATCGACAATCAATTCCGCCAGCGGCAGCGCGTATTTGAGGACGACACGCTGCTTGTCGAGGTATTCCATCGTCTCGTAGATGCCATGCTTTTTAATCACCAGATCCATGATCGCGCCGATGTATTCTTCGGGCGTGAAGATTTGAATCTTCATCCACGGCTCGCGGATTTCCTCGACGGTGCTTTCGTCGGGGAGGAGGGCGGGGCTGTCGATTCGCAGTTCTTCGCCGTTTCGCAACACCACCTCGTATTCCACGCTCGGCGCGGTGGCGAGGATATCGAGGTCGAATTCGCGTTCGAGCCGCTCCTGAATAATGTCCATGTGGAACAAGCCGAGAAAGCCGACGCGGAAGCCGAAATTGAGCGCCTGCGACGTTTCCGGCTCGTAGACGAGCGAGGCGTCGTTCAACTGAAGCTTGTCGAGCGCGTCGCGCAGTTCCGGGTAATCGTCGTTGTCGGTGGGATAGAACCCCGCGAAGACCATCGACTTGGCGGGCTGATAACCCGGCAGGCTTTCCGTCGCGCCATCGACCGCCGCCGTCATCGTGTCGCCGACGCGACACTCGCGGACGGTCTTGAAGCCCGTGGCGACGTAGCCAACCTCGCCCGCCGTCAGCGCATCGACCGTGACCATGCCGGGGCTGAAGACGCCGACCTCGACCGGCTCGAAGGTGGCGCCGGTGGACAGCAGCTTGAGCATCGAGCGCCTGTCCAGCCTGCCATCGACCACGCGAATGTAGGCGACGACGCCCTTGTAAACGTCGTAGTGCGAGTCGAACACCAGCGCGCGCAGCGGCGCGTCGGGATCGCCACCGGGCGGCGGCACGCGCCGGACGACGGCTTCGAGCACGTCCTGCACGCCGATGCCGCTCTTGGCGGAAATTTGCAAAATGTCCGCCGCGTCGATGCCGAGCAGGTCTTCGACTTCCTGCGCGACGTCGTCGGGGTCGGCGGCGGGCAGGTCGATCTTGTTGATGACCGGGATGATTTCGAGGTCTTGCTCCAGCGCGAGATAGACGTTGGCGAGCGTTTGCGCCTCGATACCCTGCGAGGCGTCCACGACGAGCACCGCGCCTTCGCAGGCTTGCAGCGCGCGGCTGACCTCGTAGCCGAAGTCGACGTGCCCCGGCGTGTCGATGAGGTTGACGACGTACATCTCGCCGTCGTTGGCGAGGTAGTTCATACGCACGGCGGAGGCTTTGATGGTGACACCGCGCTCGCGTTCGAGGTCCATCGTGTCGAGCACCTGCGCCTGCATGTCGCGGTCGCTGACCGTGTGCGTGAGCTGGAGCAGGCGGTCGGCGAGGGTG
>CALMDI010000877.1 GCA_937864975.1 uncultured Chloroflexota bacterium
CGCGCGTAGACCTCGATGAGATTGCCATCCGGATCCTTGAGCCAGAGCTCGTGCAGCGGCGTCCCTTTCCAGGTGGTCCGCGGCGGCTTCTCGACATGCGCGCCGAAGCTCCGCGCGCGGTGATAGGCATCGACCACGCCGCCTTGATCGGCGACTTCGACGCCCAGATGAAAGAGCGTGTCGTGATGCAGCTCCTTGCCATCGGAGACGAGGAGGACGAAGTTGAGCTTCAAGTCCGGCCGGATGAACGTCGCGTAGCGGTGGGTCCATTCCTTGGGCCAGGTGTCGAGCAGCCAGGCATAGAAGCGGACGCTCGCCGGCAGGCTGTTGACGCGGATGCTGCTGTGGAATTCCTGGGCTGGGGGCCCTTCGGGAAGGTCGAGGAGGGCGCCCAGGATCTCGATTCGCGCCTTGATCTGGTCGCGCGCCGTCCGGAATCGGGCCCGCATCTGCTCGGGCGTAAGTGACTGGTCACGCGACGCCGGATCGGATATCGGCCAATGCAGCCGGCGCACGCGTCCCGCGAAGACCGGGCAGACTTCCTCGGCGCAGAGGGTGACCACCAGATCGACACCCGTCGTGTCGATGTCGCCAACCGATTTGGCGCGGTGTCCCGATATGTCGATGCCGATTTCGGCCATGGCCTCGATGGCATACGGATTGACCTTGGAAGGCTGCGAGCCGGCGCTGATGACATCGATGCGATCGCCGAGGATGCGGCGCGCCTCGGCCAAGTCGAAGAAGGACGGCGCGGTCGAAGACTTCCCGCACAACTCGGCCAAGGCGGTGAGCGCGGCCCTGAAAGAAGCCAGCGAGCTGCCGCTGGACGTGGCCGATGCCATCACCACCAAGAACTACCGCAGGCGGCTGCGCAAGGGCTTGCGGCGTATTTCACGGTCGATGCGCGTCTACCGGCTTTGAAAGCTCGGGCCGGTGGAGCGCCGGGCCCGCCGACGGCCTCCCCGGCCGCCGCCAACGGCAGCGCAATGGAATTGGACGCCGCCGCGGCCCAGGCGGTGGCGCGCCCGCCCGACGCGCCGGGTGTGCTGGCGAGCCTGCCGCGCCCGACGCCCGGCGTCGAAACCCGGCTGCGAACCATCGAAGGCGCGGCGCCCTCGCTTGCCGAACGACCTCATGCGTGTGTGTTCTCGCCCCGCTGCCCCGCCGCCATCGACGTTTGCGCGGTCGAAAAGCCGCCGCTCGAACGCATCGACGCGACTCGCATGGTCAAGTGCCACCGTTGGCGCGAAATTGCCGAAGGCTCGCTCGTCATCTCAACCGAGCCTCTGGAAAACGTGGCAAGCACGCCGCCGCAGGCGAATTACGTCTTTAAGGCACGCGACCTGACCAAACGATTTCAGGAGGATTCGCTGCTCGACCGTATGCTCGGCAATCAGTCCGAAGGCGTGCGCGCCGTCGATCACGTCTCGCTGCGTATCCGCGAGCGCTCGACGCTGGGCTTGGTCGGGGAAAGCGGCAGCGGCAAGACGACTCTGGCACGCCTCATCGTCGGCTTGACGCCCGCCGACGGCGGCGAGATGGAACTGCTCGACGTGCCGCTGCGCCGCGTCTTAAGCGAGCGTCCGCGCGAAACGCTGCGAAATCTTCAGATGATCTTCCAGAACCCGAACGACGCCCTGAACCCCTATCACACGGTCGGGCAAACGCTGGCGCGCACGCTGCGCCGGCTCGGCGCGATCTCCGGCAAGGAGTCGCAGTCGAGCATTGCCCAACTGCTCGACGCGGTACGGCTGACGCCGGACTACGCGCGCCGCTATCCTGGCGAATTGAGCGGCGGCGAAAAACAGCGGGTGGCTATCGCGCGCGCCTTCGCCGCCAATCCCGCGCTCGTCGTCGCGGACGAGCCGACGTCCTCGCTCGACGTGTCGGTGCAGTCGGTCATCCTCAACCTGCTCAAAGACCTCCGCGCGCGCGAAGGCGCCTCCTATCTGCTGATTTCGCACAACCTCGACGTGGTCAGCTACCTCGCGGACTGGATCGCCGTCATGTATCTCGGCGAGATTGTCGAAGAAGGCGATGCCGAACAGGTTTACAACGCGCCGTCGCACCCCTACACCGAAGCGCTCGTCTCCGCCCGTCCGATCCCCGACCCGATGGTGAAGCAGCGCGCGATCCGGCTGGATGGCGACGCGCCGAGCGCGCGGCATATTCCGAGCGGCTGCCGCTTCCACACACGCTGCCCGCGCAAGCTCGGCGCGATTTGCGAGCAGGAAGCGCCGCCGTGGCGCGACGCGGGCGACGGTCATTTCATCCGCTGTCACATCCCCATCGACGACTTGATAGCGCTTCAGGCGTCGCCGCCAGAGCGCCAGACGGACGCGCAGTAGCCCATGCTTCGTTTTCTGATTCGCCGCGTCCTGCTCCTCGCGGTTACGCTGCTCGTGACGTCGGTGCTGGTGTTTGGGCTGACGCAGCTTCTTCCCGGCGACGTGGCGCGGCTGATTCTGGGGCGCGAGGCGCGACCGGAAGCCATCGCCAACCTGCGCGAGCAGTTGGGGCTGGATAAGCCCGTTCCGCAGCAGTACGTCAACTGGCTCGGCGGCTTTCTCACGGGCGACTGGGGAAATTCGTTCGGCAGCGGCAGCCCGGCAATTCGCCCGCTGGTGATGGAGCGCCTCGGTTATTCGCTGCGGCTGGCGCTGCTGACGCTGGTCATCGCCGTACCCATCTCGATTGCGCTCGGCGTGCTTGCCGGATTAAACGAAAACCGCTGGATCGACAGCGCGATTTCGCTCCTGTCGCTCTCGGTCGTGGGACTGCCAGAGTTTGTGACCGGGTTGGTGCTCATTAACGTACTCGCGCTCGGTCTCGGTTGGTTCCCTGCCAGCGCGACCGTCTCCTTCAATACGCCGATAAGCGACTGGCTGCCCCAGTTGATTCTGCCCGCGATCACGGCGACCTTTGTGCTCCTGGGCTACGTCGTCCGCATGACGCGCGCCGGGGTGATTGACGAACTGAAAAAGCCCTACGTCCGTACCGCCGTCCTGAAGGGACTCCCCTTCCGCACGGTGATCGTCAAGCACGTGCTGCGAAACGCCCTGCTGCCGACGATTACGGTGATCGCGCTCAGCTTCGGCTGGCTCATCGGCGGCTTGATCGTGATCGAGAACGTATTCAGCTATCCGGGGTTGGGACGATTGCTGGTTGGGGCGGTCGAACGAAAAGATATTCCGTTGATGCAGGCGATTGTGATGGTGATTATCTTCCTTTTTGCCCTCTCGAACCTGATCGCGGACTTGCTCTACGCGCTGCTCAACCCGCGCATCCGGCTGGAATGATGCCGCTACTCCGCAAAAATCTGCTTGACCGCCAGCGTGAACCCCGGCAGGAT
>CALMDI010000878.1 GCA_937864975.1 uncultured Chloroflexota bacterium
GTAACGCTCTACGAAGCGGTCGTCAACGGGATGCCGTCGAACAACACGCTCGCGGGGCAGATCGAGCACATGCCCGACCTGCCGCTGCCGGACGCGCGCAAGGATCACGACTGGATCAGCGTGGCGAATGCCGCGCTTTCGACCGTTTATACCGGCTTGTTCATCGACGCCACCCCGGAGACGTATGCCGCCTTCGACGCGCTGCGCGAGGCATGGATTGCCACGCAGAAGCAGTCCGTGCCGGAAGCGCAGGTAGATCGGTCGCTTGCCTACGGCGACGCGCTGGGACAGGCGCTGCTGGCATGGGTCGCGGGCGACAACTTCGCCGAAACGCGCGACATGACATGGGAAATGCCCGGCGGCGATGCGTTTTACTGGGTGCCGACGACGGAAGGCACGCAGCCTGCCGAGCCGTACTGGGGTCAGATTCGCCCGTTCGGCTTGACGTGGGTGGACGAGTGCGCGCAGGAGTTCAACATCGCGTACAGCGAAGACCCGGACTCAACATTCTACGCCCAGGCGATGGAAGTGAAGAACGTGGGCGACGACCTGACCGAGGAACAGCGGGCAATCGCGCGCTGGTGGGTCGATACGCCGGGGATCACCGGCACGCCCGCGGGGCACTGGGTCATGATCGAAAATCAACTGGTCGATCAGCTTGAGCTGAACCTCGCTCGCGCCTCGGAAATGTATGCCATGACCGGAATCGCGCTGGCAGATGCGTTTATCTCGTGCTGGTCGCTGAAGTATCAGGTCAACCTGGCACGCCCGGAAACCTACATTCACGCGAATATTCGCCGCAGCTGGGCGCCTTACATCCAGACGCCGCCCTTCCCCGAATATCCGTCAGGTCACTCGGTCGTCTCCGCCGCCGCCGCCGACATTCTGACCAGCCTGTTCGGCGTGACCGCCTTCACCGACAGCACGCACGTTGGCGCGGGCGAAGCGCCGCGGCAGTTCACCTCGTTCACGGCGGCAGCCAGCGAAGCGGCGATCTCGCGACTGTACGGCGGCATTCACTACCGCACGGCGATTGAGAACGGGCTTGAACAGGGGCGCTGCATCGCAGACACGCTGCTCAACAACATCCAGCTGAACCCAATCTCGCAGGGCGGCGAATAGAACGCCGGTCGCGACGGGTACGCACAAGGACGACTCTCACGAGAGTCGCCCTTTTTGATTGGACGCTTATCGGCGCAGCTTAGACGTCCTCCTCGTCGCCTTCGAGATCGTCAATGGCTTCATCTTCGACTTCGCCGCCCTTGCTTATCGGAATATCGGCAGGATTTTGATAAGGCATTCCGCGTTCTTCAGAGTCCAAGTCTGCCGGAATGAGAATTTTCTGCACCGAATTTGGCGGAACATAACCCGGATAATCAACGCGCGAGTGATATATGGCGACGAGCGATTTAATCATTGATTCGCGGATAATAGTCAACTCTCGAAGCGTTAAATCACATTCGTCCAATTGGTCATCCGAGAGAATCGCGTCAATGATTTTAGTTAAGATAAAACGGATGTTTTCCGGTGTCGGCTCGCTAAGTGAACGCGCCGCCGCTTCGCAAGAATCCGCAATCATCATAATCGCCGCTTCACGAAACTGCGGTTTTGGTCCGGGGTAACGAAAATCGTTTTCGGAGATTTCCGATTCATCAAGAGCTTGTGTCTGCGCTTTGCGAAGAAAAAAATGCAGCGTGCGCGTGCCGTGATGCTGCGGAATAAAATCAATTATTCGCTGAGGCAAACTCATCTCTTTGCCTAATTTTATACCGTAAGTTACGTGGCTAATGATGATTTTCGCGCTTTGCGAAGGCTTTAATTTATCGTGCGGATTTTTGCCCAACTGGTTTTCGACAAAATGTTCGGGCGCAGCCGATTTACCGATGTCGTGATAAAGCGCGCCGATTCTTGCCAGCAAACCGTTCGCTCCGATAGCGCGGCAGGCTTCTTCAGCCAATTGCCCGACCGCATGCGAATGTTGGTTTGTTCCCGGAGCGCGAAGCGCGAGCTGACCGAGCATGCCGCGCAGCTCGCCGTCGGCGTGGCCGAGCAGCGCATCCGCCGCAGCATCACCCCCGACGACCAGGTCCGTCTCGTGGACCGCTACGCGTCGCAGCTGAAGGAGGCGCGATGACCAGCCGGGGTGCCGCGACCCGCTACGCCCGCGCGCTGTTCGACGTCGCGTCGAAGGAAGGGGACGTCCAGCAGGCCGGCCGCGACCTGAAGGCGTTCGCCGGCCTCGTCGCCGGCAACGAGATGCTCTCGCGCACGCTGACCAGCCCGGCGATCCCGGTCCAGAACAAGCGCGGCGTGGTCGAGCAGCTGCTGCAGCACGGCGGCGGGCTCTCGCCGATCGTCTCGAAGCTCCTGCTGATGCTGGCCGAGCGCGACCGGCTCGCGATGCTGCCCGACCTGGTGGCGGCCTACGAGACGCGCCTGATGGAGAGCGCCCGGGTCGTGCGCGCGCAGCTCACGACCGCCGTCGAGCTGCCGGGGGACCGCGTCGCGGCGCTCCAGGCGGGGCTGGCGCGCGCCACGGGCCGCGAGGTCCAGGTCGAGACGCGGGTCGACCCGTCGATCATCGGCGGCGCCGTCGCGCGCATCGGCAGCACCGTGTACGACGGCAGCGTCACGCGGCAGCTCGCCAGGATGAGAGAGACCCTGGCCGCGGGCCACTAGCGCCCCGCGGCGCCGCCGGCGGAGTCCGGCGGCCGCCCGCATCGAGCGAACGAGAGAACGAATGGACATCAAAGCAGAAGAAATCTCCAAGATCATCCGGGACCAGATCGGGAGCTACGCGGCCGACGTGGACGTCGCCGAGGTCGGCACCATCGTCTCGATCGGCGACGGCATCGCGCGCGTGCACGGCGTCGAGAACACG
>CALMDI010000879.1 GCA_937864975.1 uncultured Chloroflexota bacterium
GCGGACGAGGACGAGCCGCTCGACCAGCCCGGGGCGACGCGCCGCGAGCAGGAGGCCGACGACGCCGCCGGTCCCCGTCCCGAGGACGACCGGCCGCGTCAGCTCGAGCGCGTCGCAGAACGCGCCCACGTCCTCGACCCAGGTGTCGAGCGTCCAGTGCTCGGCCGAGCTCCAGTCGCTCCGGCCCGCGCCGCGCAGGTCGAGGTACACCACCTGCGCGACCCTGGCCAGCCCCGGGCCGACGTGCTCCTTGTAGAGCGAATGGTCGACTCCCGGGCCGGTCGGCAGGAGCACGACCGTCGGCCGTTCCCGCACCCACGGCCCCTCGACTGCGAGCTGCGTGCCCTCGACGTCGAAGAAGAGGTCGACGCCGTTGACGTGCACCTTCATCCCGCCGCCGCCTGGACGTCGTCGAGGAACCGCCGCAGGTCGTCGTAGGCCGCGGGCTCGTCGGTCAGGACGGAGTGGCGTGCCCCGGGACAGCTGCGGAACCGCGTCCGCTCCGGCGGCAGCAGCTCCGCGACCTCGCGAACCGACTCGAGCGGCGACCACGCGTCGTCCTCGCCGGCCAGGACGAGCGTCGGCGCGCGCACGTCCGCGAGGCGTGGGCGCAGGTCGAGCTCGCGCCCCTCGCCGTGGATCCAGCCGAGCAGGATCTCCGCCCGCCAGTGCGCGCGCACGATCAGGTCGCTCGTGTCCGCGAACGTCGTCAGCAGCGGGAAGCAGACACGCAGGAAGTCGGCGAACGCCTGCTCGGTGCGCTCCGCGAAGAACCGCCGCGCGACGCCCGCCGCCTCCGGCCCGCCGATCCGCTCGTAGACCGCGATCGACCGCTCGGGGACGAGGCGCGCCACCGGGCCGAGGAGCACGAGCCCGGCCGGGTGATCCGGGTGACGCGCCGCGTAGTCGAGCGCGACCTGGGCGCCGAAGCCGAGCCCGAAGACGACCGGCCGCTCGATCCGCAGCGCGTCGCAGAGCTCGCGCACGTCCTCCGACCAACGCTCGAGGCGCAGGTCGGCGGGGTCGCCGAAGTCGCTCCTCCCCGCGCCGCGCTGGTCGAGGTAGACCACCTGCGTCCCCTCGGCGAGCCACGGGCCGACACCGACCTTGAAGACACCGTGGTCGAACCCGGGGCCGGGGTGCAGGAGCAGGACCGTCGGCCGTTCGCGCATCCACGGGCCCTCCGCGACGAGCTTGCACCCGTCGACGTCGAAGAACAGGCGCACGTCGCCGACCTGGACTCGCATCGGACTAGCCTACGCAGCGCTAGACTGCGTTCGCCCGGTATCCGCAGGGAACTGGAGCCAAGGACATGATCGAGAGAGCCCATGTGATCGGCGCGGGACGCGTCGGGTCGGCGTTCGCCGCGCGCCTGTCGGAGCGCGGCCTCGAGCTCTCCCCGGACGATCCCGAGCTCGTCCTCCTCTGCGTCCCCGACCGGGCGGTCGCCGAGGTCGCGGCGGGACTCGCGCCGGGGCCGTGGGTCGCGCACGTGAGCGGCGCGACGCCGCTCGCCGCGCTCGAGCCCCACGGGCGCCGCTTCTCGCTCCACCCCCTGCAGACGTTCACGACCGCCCGCGGCGCCGAGCAGCTCGACGGTGCCTTCGCCGCCGTGACCGCGGAGACGGACGAGGCGCGGGAGGTCGCGCTCTGGCTCGCGCGGACGCTCGGCCTCGAGCCGTTCGCGCTCGCCGACGACAGACGGGCCGCCTACCACGCGGGCGCGTCGATCGCCTCCAACTACCTCGTGACGCTGCGCCGCGCGGCGGGCTCGCTGCTCGAGGCGGCCGGCGCGCCGCCCGAGGCGCTCGACCCGCTCATGCGCCGGACGATCGAGAACGGCTTCGAGCTGACGGGCCCGATCGCGCGGGGCGACTGGGCGACGGTCGAGGCGCACCGGGACGCGATCCGCGCCGAGCGGCCGGAGCTCGAGCCGATGTACGCGGCGCTCGCCGAGACGACGAAGGCGCTCCTGTGAGAGTCGTGCGCCGCAGCGCGGAGCTCGGGCCGCTCGAGGGCGACGTCGGCCTGGTGCCGACCATGGGCGCCCTGCACGCCGGCCACGAGTCGCTCGTCGCCCGCGCGCGGCTCGAGTGCGACACGGTCGTGCTGAGCATCTTCGTCAACCCGGCGCAGTTCGACGATCCGCGGGATCTCGCGGCGTATCCGCGCGACGAGAGGCGCGACCTCGCCGTGGCCGAGGCCGCCGGTGTCGACGTCCTCTTCGCGCCGGAGGTGGACGAGCTGTACCCGGCCGGCTACCAGACGTGGGTCGACGTCGAGGAGCTCTCGCGCGTGCTCGAGGGCACGCACCGGCCCGGCCACTTCCGCGGCGTCGCGACGATCTGTCTCAAGCTCTTCAACATCGTCCGGCCGCGCTACGCCTACTTCGGCCAGAAGGACGCGCAGCAGCTCGCGGTGATCCGGCGGCTCGTGCACGACCTGAACATCGACGTCACCGTGCGGGCGGTCCCGACCGTGCGCGACGCGGACGGGATGCTGGTGGCGATTGCCAGGATGCCCGCAACAATCACCAGCGCCATGACGATCAACATTAAGCGCAGCCATAAGGGCCACGCGTGCCAACCTTCGGGGGATTCTTTCTGTACGGTCATCGTTTAATTTATACCCCTTGTTCACGCTTCTCAAAATTTAGGTGCGGGTTCTTAAACGGCACCAGCGCCATAATCATCGCGTGTTCATAATAACCCAGACGGTCAACCACGTCACCCGACAACAGCCCAATCGCGCCGTTGCTCTGCTTGGAATTGGAGCGCCCAAATACACGATCATCGGCTTCGCCCAATTCCACCCCCTGCCGTACCAACTGCGCGACTTCCTGCGGCAGCACGAAGGTCGCTGTTTGCCCTTTGCCCGTGCGCTCCCTGCTCAACACCACGACCCACGCGAAGCACAGCAGATCGCCATCTATATCTTCGCAACCGCCTTCGATGCCCACCCAATAGTCGGCGTTTCCATCAACATGGCGGGCATTTTGGGCGCGGTTGAATGCGCCTCGCAGTGTTTCGGTGCTGGTCATCGGCTGGTCGCTCACGCCTGATGGCACAGCCACCCCGCGCGCTGTACATGTCTCATGCGGGAACATGCGCTGAAAGCCATGGAGCGCGGCTTGGATTTTTACCGGGTTGGTGGAGGCAACAAGAATAGTAGGCATAGGGATTAGCGGTTAGCAGTTAGCGATTAGCTTATTCGACATCAGTGTAACCGTTTTTCTTATAGAGCAAACGTTGAGCTTCGTGGAGTTTAAAAAGTGTTTCACTTTCTTTTTCTTCCGACCATATTGTATAGTCTGCGATCGTTGCAAAGGGGTGTAGGTTAAATGCATGACCGCGATTTCCCTGCGGGTCAGTGTAAGTGATCTCTAGCCAGATATACAGCATCTCAGGTACAAACGTTTTGAGATCAACCTTTGATTCTACCCATGTTGGCTCATCTTCATCGGTCATTTCTGAACACAAAATGCGCGGGATCCTCACGCCTAAAGCAAAATGATGATAGGTACACTGACGGTCCTCAAGTGAAAACCATTTGCAATATAAACAGGATGGTGTTGGTCCTCCATTCGGCATCTTCCGCCTTTCAGCTAACCGCTAATTGCTAACCGCTAACTGCTGCCTATCGCTCGTGAATCAGATACAGCAAATTATCTTCCACGCGGTAGAGCATCGGACACACCAGAATCTTTGGATACCTGTGGCGCAGGCGAACGGCTTCACTTTTCACAAAATCGATCTCGTTGCCGATTTCGAACATCGGCGCAAAACTCGTGAAATGTTCTTCCGCCTGTTCATGCGTCCAGCCGGCGTTGATGACCAGCTTGTCGATGAACTGCTGCTTGCGCGCGATCAGGTTGACCATGCCGCAGTTGTTGTGCCCGATCAACGCAATCGCTTTGACGCCGCCGATGGCAATGGCATACGACACTTTAAACTCACTGTAACGCAAATTTGCGCCGCCCGCACGGATAATATAAGCAAAATTGTCAGGAATGCGTAGATGTTTGCGATGATCCATACACATGCCGATCAACAGTTGCGCGCTGCTGTAGGTGTCAAAAGGTCGGCTTAAGTTATTGTACTCCAGCAGTAGCTCAATCGAGGTCGCGCGATAGGCAGGGAAAATATCCTCTGCGCTTTGAACGGGAGCCAGAACATCCTTCAACACTGATTTCTCCTAAATCCAGCCAGAGCGCTTGAAACGGTAGTAGAGAAACGCGCATACGCCGAGTGTTGCCGCCAAGACCACAAAGTAGCCATACTTCCAACCCAACTCTGGCATAAAATCAAAGTTCATGCCATAAATGCCCGCAATCATGGTGGGAATACCGATGATCGCCGCCCAGCCTGCGAAGCGCCGCGATACGTCGTTCTGGCTGATCGAAATCAGCGAGAGATTGGCTTCGAGTGCCGAAGTCAGCAGTTCGCGCAAGTTGTCCACCATTTCGTTGATCCGAAGCGCATGGTCATAGACATCGCGGAAGTACGGGCGCGTGTCCTCTGGAATTATGGCGAGATCAAAGCGCACCAGCCGATTACAAATGTCAATCAACGGCGAGACAGCGCGCTTGATTTCCAGCAGTTCGCGCTTGAGGTGATAGATTTCCTCAGTCGTCTTGCGGCTGGCTGGTTCGCCAAAGATTTTTTCCTCCAGCTTTTCCAGCTTCTGTTCCATCGCATCGACCACTGGAAAATACTGATCGACAATGGAGTCCATGAGCGCATAGAGCGCAAACCCTGGACCTTTCCGCAGCAGATCTGGCATGGTCTCGCAGCGTGCGCGTACCGCCGCATACGACAGCGATGAGCCGTGACGCACCGAGACGAGGTAATTCTTGCCGATGAAGAAATGTGTTTCGCCAAAGTCGATGCACTGCTGTGCGCGATTCTCCTGTGCCGTGCGCAAGACGATGAACAGGGAGTCGCCATAGGCTTCGAGCTTCGGACGCTGATGGGCGCTGTGAGCGTCCTCAATGGCGAGGTCGTGCAAACAGAACTCTTCCTGAACCTGCTGTAGCAGTTCTTCGCTGGGTTCATGCAGCCCAATCCATACAAACAGGTCAGGCTGCTTCAGCACTTCACTGATGTCGGCGATCTCAATGGTTTTAGCACGGCGTCCGCCCGAATAAGCTGCGGAGTTCACGATTGCGCTCATGTTTTACCCTCCTTTATTTCGGACATGCTTTAAGTATACGTAACTTTAGGACAGGAGGGCAAAAGGAATGATCGTGTGGGTGCATTTCACGACGTTGGCAAACTTCGGCGGCATTCCAGAGAAGGGGAAAGGACGCATCCAACACGGTCGCGCGCAGCACAATCATGCGTGCGGCGGCAGCGGCCTTCCAACGCATCCCCGCCCCCGTGAGGCGCAGCTTGCACTGCTTGCCCCCTCTCGACGGTGCCCGACCCCCTCGGATCGCCTGCTTCTCGAAACTCAAGGTATTGCATCCGCCGTGGGTGAACCTGAAAATAGAGCCGATGAGCGCGTCAAGCGGCTGGCGCTCAGGTGGTCAAAATGGCTGGGACCTTGCCCAGATGCAAACGCTCACGCTGGCGCTTCAACCCGCGCTCTCGTTGGGCTTCGTCGTCTGCCAAGCGCGTTTGGGCGGCTTGGGCGCGCGGTTGAGTGGCAGGAAATCAACCGACAAGCGGGCGACTGACGGGAAAATACTCGTCGGCAAGGTTTCACATCCAAGCAGCACCCTCGGCGCAGACCCCCGACTGGCGCGCCGGCGCGAGGTAAGGGGCACCGACTAAGGTCCATAAGGCTGGGGCAAAACTCTGTATGCTGCCCAACATGATTTATTGAGCGATTATTTGCGCGCAGAACTGCGGGATCCGCGCATCCCCGCTCTTGCCAGTGCTTAAAGCGAAAGTCCTAAATCTTTGTCGTTACGAGCGCTTTCTAATTCCTAACGGCAATAGCTTCGATACTACGGGAACAACCCCGGCAGCAGTGTCGGAATCAACTGCAACACCGTCGGCACAATCGGCAGCAGCGGCTCGGATGTAGGCGGTATCGCTGTTGGCGGTACGGCAGTCGGCGGCACAGGGGTTTGCGGTACGGCTGTTGCTGGCACGGCAGTCGGCGGGACTGATGTAGGCGGCACTGTCGTCGGCGGGACAGCAGTAGGTGCGGCTGAGGTCGGCGGCACTGTCGTCGGTGGTACGGACGTGCTGGTCGCGCTAACCGTTGTCGCGGCAGGGGTACGGGTTGGGGTACGGGTTGGGGTACGGGTTGGGGTGCGGGATGACAACGTAGAATTCGGTGTCATCGTTGCCGTCGGCGTCGGCACAAATGTATTCGTCATGAACACCACCATCGTCGGCGCGACATCAGGCGTATTCAGCGGTTCAGTCGTCACTTCCACTTCATTGGCTGCTGCTTCAACAGGTATCAGTTCACCGGACGTTGACGGGGTGACGGTGAGGGGTGCTGTCGTGCTTTCTTCAGTCGGGCTTGTTTCGGTGTGCGTGGGGAAAAGGATCGCCTGCGTTCGTGTCACCAGCAGTTCAACGGCGATTTGCGGCACCATAAACCACTGACGATAGGCTACGCTGAGCACCGATAGCACACACGCCAGCATCAGTGCGAAGGCGACCACGAGGATGCGTCCTGCGTTGCCGCGACTCGTTTGCGCGGTCATCTCCAGCGCTACCGTCGGTTTGCCTCTGCGCGTCGGCGGCGCAAGCGTTTCCAATTCGCGCACAGGCTCTGGCAGTGACAGGTTCAACGGTGTGATCAGCGGCGCAGTAAACGCGCGCTCGAACGCCTCCACAAAATCACCTGCTGATGCATATCGTTTGTACGGCTCTTTTGCCAAGCCCTGCCACAGCACGTAATTCAGTTCATGCGGCAGCGCGGGATTCAAAATATTCGGTGTCGGCGGCAGTTCCGTGATGTGCTGGCTCAGGATCACTAACGGGTCATCAGCGCGAAAAGGAAACGTCCCGGTTGCCATGCGATACGCCATCACCGCGAACGCATACAGATCCGCGCGATAATCAATCTCTTTCTTGCCCTGTGCCTGCTCCGGCGAGATGTAATGCGGCGTGCCTGTGATTTGTCCGGTGTAGGTGTAACGTGTGCCGCCTTCGATGCGCGCGATGCCAAAATCACTGAGCGCAGTATCGCCGTTTTCGTCCAGCAAAACGTTTTCCAGCTTCATGTCGCGGTGGATGACGCCGCGCTCGTGGGCATAATCTAACGCACTGGCAATTTGCTTGAGCACCTTCAGCGAAGCATCGAGATCAAACGGGGTGCTCGACTTATAATGCCTGTTTAAGCTGCCGCCTGCCATGTAGCGCATCGCCAGAAAGAATTGTCCGTCGATCTGACCAAAATTGTGCAGCGCTACAATATGTGGATGGTCAAAGCTCTTGATGATCTTGGCTTCACGCTGGAAACGCTTAACGGAGTCCGTGTCACCCATCAGATAGGGGTACATCAGCTTCAAAGCAACGGTCTCGTCAGTGCGCAGATCGACAGCTTTATAGACCAGCGCCATGCCACCTTTATCCAACATCTCCTGGATGAGGTAATGCCCTAATTGATTTCCAGTAAACGCAAAAGTATTCAATTATTCACACCATAACAACTGTTCCTCCATTATAACAGCATTGTGAAGTAGGATTACGAGTATTTCATGAAGAATTGATGAGGTTCGTAAAGAATAACCAACAGTCCAACGCTTACAGCCTCGTCAGGCAATTTTCGCAGGCACATTACATTACCAGGACTTACGCAGTTGAACCGCGATTTGTGCTTGAACAAGGGGTTTAAACCCCTTGTTCGTGAACCCAACTGCGTA
>CALMDI010000880.1 GCA_937864975.1 uncultured Chloroflexota bacterium
ACGCAGATTCCGTGGTCGACGCGCAGGGCTTGGGCGTCAAGAACTTCTGGACGTGGCTCAACCTGGAGCCGCTTGGCGACCAGCGTACCATCATCACCAATACCGGCGATAACGTGCTGGCAATCAACCCACTGTATATCTCCGGCGATGCCGACTCGCGCATCACCGAACTGGTCTGGGATCGCCTCATGCGTATCGGCGCGGACGGTCTGGCGCAGCCCTGGGCAGCCGAGTCGGTCGTATGGGAAGACAACACCAATGTTGTCGTGACCATCCGCGACGGCATGACGTGGCACGACGGGCAGCCTGTCACCATCGAAGACGTGGAGTTTTCGTTCCGCGTCCCGCAGAGCGGCGAAGTGCCCATGTACGCGCCGTTTACCGCGCGCATCGAGAACCTTGAGATCATCGACGACCGCTCGCTGCGCTTCACCCTGAGCGAGCCGTGGTCGGCATTTGAAATCGCGTCGCTGGCAAAGGTCAACCTGATTCCCAAGCACATCTGGGAGCCGATTCTGGCGGACCTGGCGACCAGCGACGACAACGCCGAAAGCTATCAGGAAGAGACGCCTATCGGCTCCGGTCCCTATCGCTTTGTCGCGTGGCAGGCCGGCGAAGCGGTGATCCTGGAAGCGAATCCCGATCACTTCTCGCCGCCGAAGGCGGACGGCTGGATCATGCGGATCATCCCCAACGCCGAATCCGCGCTCGGTCAGTTGCAGACCGGCGAGATCAACTTCCTGACCGAATGGGAAGGCGATGCCCAGGTGCTATCGGACGTCGTGAGCGGCGATCCCAACCTTGCACTCTTCGCCAGCCCCGATCTTGGGTTCCGTTTCTTCGGCTTCAACCTGCGGCTGGAACCGTTCGACGACGTAACTCTGCGTCAGGCGGTCGCCCAGGTGATGCCGAAAGAAGCCATCGTCAATAACATCTTCAAGGGCTTTGCCGTGCCCGCGGACTCCTACGTCTCGCGCGCCATCGAGTTCTGGCATAACCCTGACCTGCCGCAGTACGAGTTCGACATCGAAGCGGCGCGGCAGCTGCTGGCGGATGCCGGATACACCTGGGACGAGAACGGCGTTTTGCTCTCGCCCGCCGAATAAGCGCCGGTTCTTCCGAAGCGTGAGGTTCGGGGAGGGCTGCTCCGGCAGTCCTCCCCGATGGAGAAGGGGTAGGCATTGCGGCGAGGCATACTGCTCTACATTGGCGGACGGTTTCTTCAGAGCCTGCTCGTCCTGTGGGTCATCGTCACGCTGCTGTTCCTGCTGTTCCGTCTCGCGCCCGGCAATCCGGTCACGGCGTATATCGACTCCACCTTCACCGCCGAGCAGCGCGAGGCGACGATGGCGCGCTTCGGGCTGGATCGACCGCTGCACGAACAATACGTTCTCTATCTTGGCAACATCCTTCAGGGCGAGCTTGGGCGCTCGTTTTTCTACGCCAAGACCGTCACTCAACTGATCGGCGAAGTCCTGCCGAACACGCTGTACATGACATTCGCCGCCCTGATTCTGGCGTACGTCGCGGGCGTGCTGGGCGGTATCGTGCTCGCGTCGATTCGCGGACGCGCCGCCGAGAAAGTCGGCATCACCTTCACGCTGATGACGCGGGCAGCGCCCGAATTCTGGGTGGGCATGATTCTGCTCGCCATTTTCGCTTTCCAACTGCGCTTGCTGCCGTCGTCGGGGACAAGCTCGCCCGGAACAATTTACGAGAATGAGGTGGAAAAGCTGTTATCGCCGGAGTTCTGGCGGCACATGATTCTGCCAACGGTAACGCTGGCGTTGTACCTGCACGGTCTGCCGCTGCTGCTGATGCGCTCCAACATGCTTGAGATACTCGATCAGGACTTCATTACGATGGGCAAGCTGATCGGCTATTCGCGCTGGCGGCTGCTGGTGCGCCACGCGGCGCGCAATGCGATGCTGCCCGTCCTGACGGCGCTGGCATTGGGCGTCGGCTATTCCATCGGCGGGAACGTCGTCATCGAAAATGTGTTTGGCTGGCCCGGAATCGGTCGGATGCTCGTGCGGGCGGTGACGGCGTCCGATTATCCGGTTGCCCAGGGGGCGTTTCTGGTGATTGCCATCATCATTGTGGCGATGAACTTCATCGCCGACATTCTTTACGTCCTGTTCGATCCACGTGTCGGCGCCAGCGCACAGGCTCAGCGCGCCTGATGGGTCGCGGAGGTGCATGATGCAGCCAGGTAGTCACGCCGTCGAGCCGCCGGTCAGCGCGCGGATCGCCTTTATTCCGCAGAACACGGCGCTGCGCCAGTTTATCAACACCAACCTGGAGGTCTTTCAGCGCGACCGACTGGCGATGATCGGGCTGATTATTTTGATCTTCTTCGTGCTGGTTGCCATTTTTGCGCCGCTTATCGCCCCGTATGGTCCGCAGGAAGTGATCGAAGAAGGCGGCATCTGGCTTTCGAACGAGAAGCCGTCGGCGGAGTTTCCTCTGGGAACCACCAACGTCGGGCGCGATATTTTCTCGCAGTTGGTTTACGGGTCGCGAACGGCGCTGCTGGTCGGGTTCTCGGCGGCAATTGCTGTCTCGGTGATCGGCACGCTGGTGAGCCGCTCCGGATATCTCGATGCCGCAAGCGGGCTGCAGGCTTACGGCGATATCGCAGATGCCATCGCCACGGTGATGAACGACGCGAGCGTGCGTGGCGTCATCCTCGACGTCGACTCCCCCGGTGGCGAGGTCGGCGGGCTGTTCGACCTCGTCGAGCAGATACAGACCATACGGAGCGCGAGCGCAAAGCCGCTCTGGGCCGTCGCGAACGAGAGCGCGCTGTCGGCCGCATACGCGATCGCGAGCGCGGCCGACCGGCTCTACGTCACGCGCACCGGCGAGGTCGGTTCGATCGGCGTCGTCGCGGTCCATGTCGACGAGAGCGGCG
>CALMDI010000881.1 GCA_937864975.1 uncultured Chloroflexota bacterium
CGGCGCCGAGGGTCTCGAGCGTGTCCGATCGGATTCGGCGCGCTTTCTCGAGCAGTCTCTTCGACTCGCTCATGTAGAAGGCGTCCGGCCACTGCGGCGCCGCCGACGCGGCGAGAGAGACCGGCCTGGCCGCGGTCACCGCGGCGCCAGCCTCGCTCTTGGCGGCGACGGGCTCTGCTGCCGCCACCCCGTTGCCCTGCTCCGAGTCGGCCGGGTCGAGAACGATTTCGAGCTCGCTCTGCACGCGCCCGCGACTGTCGACCAGGACTTTTCGATAACCGTCTTTCCCGCGCAAATATTGATCGTAATACTGCTCGAGCCCGCCCTTGCCGATAATGTCGCCCGGTTTGAAGCCGACGAATTCGGGTTTTTCGAGCTGTTTCGGACTGATCTCTCCGACGTAGCCCAAAACGTGCGCCATCATCTTGCCGTAAGGATAATTTCTCTGCGGGCGCAGCTCGATATGCAGTTCCGGGAATTCCAGCGAATGCGCCTGCACCCATGCGATAGCCTGAGGCGTGGCGTTTTCCTTGATGACCATCGTTTCAAAGCCGGGCTGTTTTTTGATCCAGTCGAGACGTTCGATCTGCACCATCAACCCCTCGTCTTTGGGAAGCTCCTGCAAGATCGGTCGAAGCTCGACCAGTCGCTTCCATTCTGGCTTCATCCGATGGGTGTTGCGATGCGAGAAATAGGCGGATACGGCAATGTCGCGCGGGTCGCGCACGACGTGAAAGCCGCGAAAATCGCCGAAAGCGTCGAGATGCGCGTAATCGGCGTCGCCAAACGTGACAACATCCGGTTTTTCTGTCTCAATAAAGCGGCGAATGTCGCCGTTGGGAATCTGGGGACGATAGATCGACTTGTAACGCAGCCCAAGCTCTTTGCAGACCGAGCGCAGGTGAAGCTGAATCCAGCGGGACGCGCACTTGTGATGCCCGAAGTAAACAGGAAGAGGTCGCGGTGCTGTTGTCATTGCCTCAAACTTCGCTAGGATTCACGCAGCCCGGTTGAGCGAGGAACAAGGATACACGATGAGCGCCCCCTATCACCAGATACAGATTGTCGTCTCCGTGCCTGCCCTGCACCTGCACGCCGTCCTCGACGCGATGGCGGACGCGGGCGCGGGCGTCATCGGCAATTACACGCACTGCTCCTATCGCAGTATCGGCACCGGACGCTTCAAGCCGGACAGCAGCGCCGACCCCGCCTATGGACAAAAAGAGGCGATCAGCGAGGTCGAGGAGTATCGCATTGAGACCATTTGCGCGCGGGATCGCGTGAAAGTGGTGTGCGCCGCGATCCGCGCCGCGCACCCATACGAGGAGCCGATGCTTTATCTATTTCCGCTGCTGGACGAGAACGACTTTACATAGGTTCGAGGACTGAGGGTGGAACGAAACACATCCTACCCTGATTGCTAGTCGGTGACGATGTTGGTGAAGGCGAGGGCGAGCAGACTGGCCCAGGCTTTCAAATCAAAGCCATGATTGGTACGAGCATGAAGCTGTTGAATGCCCATCGCTTCCAGTTGACTGTTGACCGTTTCGATGCGCTTGCGATAGTGCGCCAAGTCGTAATCATCCGCCCAGGAGTTGGGCGTCATGTTTTTGCGGCGCACCGAAACCAAGCGCACGCCACTGGCGTCGAAGATGCTGGCCGCATCGGGGTCAGAAATGTAGCCTTTATCACCAAAGACCGCCGCGCCAGGCGGCAGGATGACAGTCAGTTCATGCACCGGGGTCAAATCGTGATAGGCGGCAGGCAGCAAGTCAAAGCTGACCGGAATCCCGTCGGTGGTACAGATCAGATGCAAGCGCCAGCCGAAGAATTTCTCGTCTTTGGCAGCACAGTAGCCACAGAAGGCGCGTCCGCGCACCTTTTTACAGCGCCGCGCCCGCACCCGCTTGCAGACCGGCAGCGGCAGACTGTCAATGATGAAGGTTTCTCCCTGGCTGAACAGTTCACCCATCAGCACGACCATCCCATAGAGCCAATCGCGCAGCTTATGCAACTGCCGGTTGAAGCGCGAGACACTCCGGCGGTTAACATAGCCCAAGCGGATCAGCAGGCTCAAGGCGCGTTCATGATGGTTCTGAAAGTATTTGGCTGCCAGCACCGCCACCGTCAAAGTCTCCGCCGCATGTCCTGTCGCTCGACAATCGTCTTGAAAGCCCCAGGCTTTCAAAAGGTCATCGATGATCACGTAGGTGGTTACAATATAGGTGTCGTTCATGTTGACCGCTCGCTGATGGGTGTGTGGTAACTCCCATTGTAGCGACGGCGGCATGAACGACTTCAACTAGCAATCACGGTATCCTACGTTCCACCGCGAACATCGCATTTACTCAATCCTCGTCGCACAGTCCTCGAACCTTATCCTTCTAGTCGAAGCGCTGCGCGAGAACGAGGATGAAGCTTCCGTGGGTCGGCGGTCTGCCCTCCCCGCTAAACCGTGCTGCCCGGAGGTAGTAGACGCCGGTCGCGGGCAGGGCGAATCGGTCGATGCGCGCATTCTGGCTGCCGTCGGCGTCGTCGTTGCCGGTGAGTTCGCGCTGCGCCGCATCCAGAACCGACACGACCGGGTCGAGGTCACCATCTCCGCGCGTCATCGCGGCGGTAATCACGTCGCCCTGCTGTCCAAAAAAGGCATACAACCGCTGCGGGGTGGCATCGTCAATACTGCCGGTGATCGTGCTTCCGTACGGAATGAACTGCATGTCTGTTGGCACGTTTTCCAGCGCGTTCCCCTTGCGCTCGAACGACAGCCGATAGCGCCCTGCCGTCTGCCCCACCTCACGCTCGAAGCGCGTGGCAATAATTGTGTAGGTTCCGTCCGCCGGTATAAGGAAGTTCTCAATCGCGGAATTCTGGCTGCCCTCGACGTCGTCGTTCGCGGTCAGTTCGACACCCGTGTCGGTCGCAATCGCCAGAAACGAATCGATGGAGCCATTGAGCCGCTCCATCCGCACGCTCACGACTTCGTTCGCCTGCGCGTCGAATTGATAGAATCGAGCGTAATGCTCGTTTGAAAGCTCACCTTCCATCGGCAGGTCTTCCAGCACCGGCAGCGCCGCTGCCAGCGAATTGCCCATGCCGCTGTTCACCGCTTCTTCGAGGATGAGGCTGAAACCGCCCGCGCTCCTGCCCGCCGCCTGTCCAAAGCGGGACGCGATAATGACATACGTGCCGTCCTCCTCGACCACCAGATTGCTGATCTCGGCATCGAGCGAGCCGGAACCCGGCATGTCGTCATTGTCCGCGACGACCAGCGCGTTCTGGTTCACTACCTGCAAATACGTATCCAGGTTGCCTGAAATCCGCTGCATTTGAATATTGACGATGTCGCCGCGCCGGGCGCGGAAGCTGTAGTAGATTTGCGGGGTCACGTCGCTGATCTCGTTGATAATCGTGTCGCCGTAGCGCAGCGCGCTGCCGCTGGCGGAGCTGACGCCGACCCGCTCTATCGTCAGATCATAGGTGCCGGAAGTGGTGCCAAGCGCATAGCCAAACCGCGCGACGACGAGCAGATAGCGGTCGCTCCGGGGCAGGCGCAGCGATTCGAGGCGGAGGTCTCGACTGCTGCCCATGTCGTCGAAGTGCGCCAGCGGCACGCCATCCGCGTCGAGCACGGTCAGCATCGGGTCGAGATCGCCCGTTTTGGTCGTGAGGGTGACGGAAACCACTTCCCCGCGCATCCCGTCGAAGGCGTAAATAGCGCGAGGCGCGGCATTCCCCAGCGTGCCCGTGATACGCAAGCCGTAGTCAATGCCGATGACGTCCACCTGTGCCGCCGTCACAAGCGGATCGGTCGTTTGCGCGCGGGCGGGCAGCGCGGCAAAAATGAGCAGGAAAAGGAGGGTTCGCAAGCGCATAGGCTGAATTATATATCCCATGCGCGGCGCGCGCTGTTCGGCGCGAGGGTTAAAACGGCGGTCGCTATCGCAGTGACATGGGGATTAGCCACTGAAGGCGAAAAGCGGTGCGACAGTCGTGGTCGCGCATATTACTCTCTAGCCCGTCAACACACCCCGCTCGCCGCTGGGGTGCAGATAGCGTTTGACGAGGGCTTTCAATTCCTTGACGTCATAGGGCTTGGTCAGATATTCGTCGGCGCCCGCGGCAAAGGCGCGCGCCTTGTCCGCCGCGTCGGAGCGCGCGGAGATCACTATGATGGGAGTCATCGCGGAGATGTCATCCAGTTCTTTGATCGCGCGGGTTGCTTCCCACCCGGTCCCATTGTGCAGGACGAGATCCATAAAAATCAGGCGGGGTCGTAACAGCCGCGCCAGCTCGATAGCGTCTTCCTGAACCGACGCCGTAACAACCTGATAATTTTCGAGCAGAAGCTGGGTGGTCACCAGAATTAAATTGCGTGGCTCGTCGTTCACGCAAAGAATGAGATCCATAGCTTAATTCCTCACTGCAATGATATCTGTGTACACTGGCGTTGATGACACGAAAACCCACCGAAGCTCGGATCGCCCGGAAAAATCACCGAACGATCTTTCAAAATTTTGCTGTTTCTGCTTACGTCTACCATCTTACGCTATATTAAAGTAGAGTGCGCGCCGAATCAAATAGAGACTAAAGGCAAATGACAGACGGGTCGGTCGAACAGGGTCTTGAGCACCATCTGCATACAACCGGCATTCACGAATTCGTGTTTCACGAATCCAGCCACCGGATCGTGGATGTGTGGCTATCACACACCACCGCGATAGCGAAGACGACACCCTCTACGACAATCGTTCGCTATCTTCTCGTGTACAGCAGCAAGGATATGCTGCCGCTGATGCACGTCTTTAGCCGTCTTCAGAAATTGATCCGGGAAATGCCCGACCGGCATTATACGCGCGTCGCCGTGATGCACCAGCCGAATTTTATGGTGTCGATTGCCCAACTGTTCATCAAAGCGCTCGGCACCGGCGACAAAGACCGCGTTCGATTTTTCTCGCTCGACGACCGCGAAGCAGCGGTCGCGTGGCTTCTACGCGACGATTGAGCCGCCGCCGCGCTCGATGCCGCCTCACGATTCGCGTTTCTTCGCGATCTGCTTGACCTTTTCGCGCGTTCGCCCATTGCCCTCGCCCGGCACGCCCACGCGCCGGACTTCACCCTTCAGAAGCTGCGCCAGCCGGTACATATCCGTACGCGAGGTCATGTCGAGGCTGATCGGCGTGATCGAGACGATGCCGTCCTGCAGCACCGTATACACGTCCGAGTTCGGCTCGGCGCTGGCGGGGTCGGTGTCCAGCTTGTAACCCAGCCGCCCGATATCCGAAAGCGCCACGCGCTCCGGTCGGGTGGGCCAGTACACGCGGTTGCGCGAGAGGCGGGTCACGCGCCACGGCGTGTCCACCGTCGCGCTCAACGGCACGTCAATTTTGAGCACGTCGACGTCGTCGGGCGCGTCGTGGTTCATCATCCACAAGCCGAACAGGCGCGCGAAATAGGCGGCGGGTCCGAAGTCGACGTCGCGAGAATAGCTCAAATGTAAATCGGTCTGGGTCTGCTGCGAGACGGCAATCGCAGGAATGCTGAGGCTCGCGGCTTCCAGCGCCGCCCCCACCGTGCCGGAGATGGTCACGCCGTTCCCGGTATTCTCGCCGTAGTTGATTCCCGCCACGACCAGCGCGGGCAGTCGATCCGACAATTCGAGCACGCCATGCTGAACCGCCTGCGCGGGGGTGCCATCGACGGCGTAAACCTTGTGCGCTGTCCCGGCAAACGTCCTCGTTTGCTCGTGGATGCGCCCTTCGCTGGTCACGGGCAGGCTGCGCCCCATGCCGGACTGCTGCAAGCGCGGCGCGACCACCAGAATGTCGCCCAGGTCGGCAAACGCTTCCGCCGCCGCCCACAGACCGGGCGACTCGATGCCATCGTCATTCGTCAGCAAAATTAAAGGGCGTTGATCGCTCATCAACTGGGTCTCACGCTCGTTCGTCATGCGCTCATCATAGCAGCGTTGTCTCAAAGATCAAGCGGGTCAGCCGTCTACCTTAAGAGGATGAATCAGGGGCAAACGGGGGCAGGTTACTTCACGCGCTGGTCGTACCAGCAGGGCAGACTGAGCGCCCGCGCCACGTGCGCCCCGGCGGTTTGCAGCGCGGTTTCGATCCGATCTACGGTGAGCGGCACGATCATGTCTTCGGCAGGGAGATCGCTCTGAACCGGCTTTTCTTCAACCTGTCCGTGCTCGATCAGGGGGACGAAGCGATTGTCCAGCAGGTGCAGGTTCAGCTCGCCGTAGTGAGTGGTGCGCTTGCCGTTCTTAACCTTTTTGCCGACGACCTGCGACACGTAAACGGAGTCCATGTCTTGCGCGTCCACGCGCCAGCGCTCGCTGCCGCCGCGCAGGGCGACCACCCGGCGCGCCGCGCCGTCCACGACGATGCGATTGGGTGTCGTCATCAGTTCGTAGACCTGTCGTGCAATCAGAACGATCAGCAGCAGCGCCGAGACCAAGCCCAAATAGGGGAGAAATTCCGGCTTCGGCAGGGCAATCCCGGCGTAGAGCGTGGTGATCGACAGGATAATGTAGATAATGCTCCAGAACAGATACCACAGGACGCGCACCAGCTTGCTGCGTCCCCACGTCGAGGCGCGGGTGAATTCCAGCGCCGAGGGACTCGTCTGCTCCAAACGCCAGTTGTCGAGCGTAAGCGGGAGCGGGGGCAGTTCCGAGGGAAGCACGGGGGCGGCGACCGCCGCCAGTGGCTCGTCCCCGCGCGGCGCGATCAGGTCGAACGGGCGTGTGAGCGCGCGCGCCAGCGAATCGCACGCCTGCGCCGCGAGATCGGCGTACAGGTCACGATCCGGGTCGGGCCAGTGCGCCACCTCGCACCAGCGGCTGCCGCGCGGTTCCGCCAGTTCCGGTTCCAGGATA
>CALMDI010000882.1 GCA_937864975.1 uncultured Chloroflexota bacterium
CAGCGGCCCCCCTCGCAGCCGACCTCGAGCGCGGCGCCCTCGGGGGCGAGGCCGAGGCCGAGCATCAGCGCCGCGCGTCCGCGCACGATCAAATCTTCGTTGTGGTTCTTGACGATCATAATCAGCGTGCGAATCGCCTCGTCGCCGCCAATCATGCCGAGTTTCATAACCGCCGTCCGGCGCTTGTCTTTGTTGATATCGCGCAGTTCGGCGAGTAATTGCTTCACCACTTTGGGATCAGGGTCCATGCTCCCTCTCCTTATCGACTGACGATGGGCTGGTTCAAGGAAATGTGCAGCCTGCCGTCGTGTATGCTGCCTACACGATCTGCCAGCGGCACCACCTCGGGGTTATGAGTCGCCATAACCAGCGTCTTGCCCAGATCGCGTGTCAGTTCCAGCAATAGCGCCATCACGCTGCTGCCCGTCTCTTCATCCAGATTGCCTGTCGGCTCGTCCGCCAGCACGAGCGCCGGTTCGTGCGCCAGCGCGCGTGCAATCGCCACGCGCTGCTGCTCGCCGCCGCTCAGCTTATCGGGAAACTCGTCTGCCCGGTTTGCCAGCCCCACCCGCTCTAACAAGTCCAATGCCTGCGCTGCCGCCGCGCGACGGTTGCCCCCGCGCAGTTCCAGCGGCAAGGTGATGTTTTCAAGGACGGTCAGGGTGGGGATGAGGTTGAAAAACTGGAAGACAATGCCAATATGATCGCGGCGGAACAGCGTCAACTGGTGGTCGTTCAGGGTGGTAATGTCGATACCGGCAACGTGAATGTGACCCGCGTCGGGACGGTCAATCCCGCTGATCAGGTTGAGCAGCGTGCTCTTGCCACTGCCGCTTTTCCCCAACAGCACGAAAAACTCCCCGCGCTCAATCACCAGATCGACGTCGTCCAGAATCGCGCGCGTGCGCCCACCTTCCTCGTACGTCTTACGCAGACCGTGGAGTTGGACGATGGGAACCGGATGAGCACCGTTCGTTTTCATGCCCGATCATTATACTCCCGCCGGAGCGCTTTGTGCAGGCTTTTTATACCTTTATTTACAATCTTTAACGGATTTTATCATTCACCCTGCGCCCCGAATGAGGACATCTGGCGAACATTGGCGGCGATTTATCGGTGAAGGCGCCCAACGCTGCTCGTCGCTGCTATCTATCATTAAAACGCCATTCGCCTCAGAATAGTTTCCTGTTCCGACCATTATTCACGAGATTCACAGTAACCGGTCATGTCTTCACTGCATCACCATGCCGGAATCAGGTGCACCAAGTCCTCGGTGTGGGTTGGACATCTCACCGAATCCTGGCTTACGGCGTGGAAAGCGACCAGATGCGGCTGACGAGCCAGCGCGTTCGCGTGAGCACTTCCAGCACGATCACGGAGAGGAAAAACAGGGCGAGGATGAGCGCCCAGTACAGCGGCGGGGGCGGGGCGAAGGCAAACGTCACGGCAAGCTGGGGCAGGACGTAGGGCAGCAGATAGGGAACGGCGATGGTGACGCCGCCAAGCACCGCGCCGAGCAGGAAAATGCCAGAATGCTTCCGAATGGTGCTCGGCTGCAACAGCCGGACGCCTTCGGTGTGCCACATGACCAGCGTTCCATACAGCGCCAGATAGAGCGTGACGGCGGTGCGCGCGGCGTCCTGCTGGAACCCGGTCGTCATATAGACGATGGCGTAGAGCAGCGCCAGACTCGTCGCGCCCACCGCGCCCGCGTTGATGACATAATCGAGCACGTTATCGCGGAACCGCGCCATGTATTCGGGGCGCATGATGCGGAAGGCGATCAGCGTTGCCGGGACGTTGATGACGCCGAACGTCACCCAGCTAATCTGAATCGGGTTGATCGGGAAGGGCATCGCCATGAATCCGGCGAGGACGAAAAAGAGCACGCTGTAAAGATTCTTGACCAGAAACAGCTTGCTGGTACCGAAGATGGTCTGCGTAATCAACCGACCCTCGCGGAAGGCGAGCGGCAGCGTGGACATGGCGTTGTTCAGCAGGACGATATCGCCCACGTCCTTGCTGATCTGCGCGCCATCATTCATGACGATGGCGAGGTCGGCTTCCTTGAGCGCGGGCACGTCGTTCACGCCGTCGCCCACCATCGCCACGTACTGCCCATTCGCGCGCAGCGCCGCGATGAGCTTGCGCTTGGTCTCCGGCTCGATGCGGGCGAACAGGTCGCCTTCCAGCGCGGCGATTTCAAACTCGCCATCGGACATCGCTTCCAGTTGATCGCCCGTGTAGGCGTGGGTCACTTCCATGCCCGCCTGCGTCGCAATCGCGGTGACCGTTTCGCGATTGTCGCCGGAGATCACCTTAAGCTGGACGTTCTGCTCGCGGAAGGCTTGCAGCGTCTGCTGAATATCCTCGCGCACCTGGTCGCTGAGCAAAATCAGCGACAGCGACTCGCGTGCGTCGTCCAGGACGCCGTCCTGCGGCGCGTTTTTCTGACGCGCCAGCGCCAGCACGCGCAGCCCTTCGGCGGCATAGTCGCGCGCGCGCTCGGCAATCGCCAGAGCCTGCGTGTCGCCTCTGCCCAGCACGCGCTCCGGCGCGCCCAGGATGAGCGTCTCGTCCGGCAGGACAATCGCGCCCCATTTGCGCTGCGAGCTAAACGGCACTTCGCGCAGCTTCGAGACGGCGCCCGACGCGCCGTTAAGATGTTCCTGGGTATACGTGGCAACCGCCGCCGCCGTGCGGTTGAGCGCCGCGAGATTGCCCACGTAGGTGTGGAGAGTCTGCGTGATCTCCTCAAGCGTCAGGCTGCCGAGCGGCTCGACTCGGACGACCGCAAGCTGGTTGCGCGTGAGCGTGCCCGTCTTGTCGAAACACAGCACCGTCACGTTCGCCAGCGATTCGACCGCGTTGACGCGCTGAATCAGCGTCTGGAAGCGGCTGATGCTGATCGCGCCGAGCGTGAGCGAGAGGATCGCCGTTAAGACCAAGCCCTGAGGCACGAGGCTGGTGACGAAGACGACGGCATTGCGGAACATTTCCAGCGGCGGCAGCCCGTTGATGTAGCCCGCGATGAAGACCATCGGTCCGGCGATTGCCATGACGACGACCGAAATCTGGACGAGCGTGACGATCTTCTGCTGTGTGGGCGTAAGGACGCGCTTATACGTTTTGGCGAGGCGCGCGAGCTTATTGATCGCGCTTTCTTTGCCGACCTGCGTGGCGACCATGACACCCGCGCCGGCGATACAGAACGAGCCGGAGAGGATTGGGTCGCCGGGATTTTTGAGAACGGCGTCGGATTCGCCCGTCAGCTGCGACTCGTCAATTTCGAGCGCGTCGCTGTGCAGCACCTTGCCGTCGACGACGATGCGCTCGCCCGGTTCGATGGCGATCACGTCGTCCTTGACGATTTGCGAAACGGGAATTGTGACCAGCGCCCCGTCGCGCCAGACGCGCGCCTCTTTGACTGCCAGCGCCGCCAGCTGGTCAAGCTTGCGCTTGGCGGCGATTTCCTGAAACATGCCGAGCAGCGAATTGGTGACGACGCTGAACCCGGCAAACACGACCGTCGCGTAGTCGCGGAACAGCAGCACGACGACGAGCAGGGTGAAGAGGATGATGTTAAACAGATTGAGAATGTTGTCGCGGACGATGTCCCAGTAGGAACGCCCGACGCGCGCCCGGTAGGCGTTCGTCTCGCCGCGCGCGATACGCTCCTGCACTTCGGCGGCGGTTAAACCACGGTAGGGTGGGTTGGATGCCACGGGCGCGCTCCACGGGTCGGAAAGTCGCCTTTCAGTGTACCAGACAAGCGGATTTTTCGGGGATGAGGAAACGGCGGCTGGCGCGGATTGGGGCGCAGATTTTTAGGCGTTTCTTACACATCGAATCTTGACGCTGACCGACGGTTTGCTATAATGCAATCAGAAATTTCGGCTCCGTAGCTCAATTGGCAGAGCAGTTGACTCTTAATCAATCGGTTGTAGGTTCGAGTCCTACCGGAGTCACCATCGAGAAGCGCGCTTCTATGTTCATTGAGGCGCGCTTCTTTTATTGTGACCAGGTTCGCGCTTAAGAGCAGGTTAGGCGGCGCGGCGTCGGCTTTGACACCCGGTTTCCGGTCACGCCGCTAGTTCGGCACAAAGACGAGCGTGGTTGCGATGTCCTCCGCGGTCTGCGCCTAAGGGATAAGCGGGGAGACACCCGCTTAACGGAAGCCGCTCGCTGCTTCACGGCTTCGCCTGATAGCCCAGGTTAAGCGACACATAAACCTGTCCCTCAGAGCCTAATGGAACCAATCTCTTGGGTCAACCAGAATGCGAGGTTGTACCGAATTGGACTCTCTTGACAATTCTTTCGCGCATTGCTATCTATTGACGTTATCGGGTATTTTTGGCTGACGCAATTGATTTTCACACGGTGAAATCTCACCCGCCCCGTTACCCCTTACCCGATGAACACCTGTTGGCGCAAAAGCGAGTCTGGAATGCTCAACGGCGGGTCGTCCGAAACGAAGCAGTTGGAGACCGATATTCTCATCGCCGGCGCCGGGCTGGCGGCGCTTCGGGCGGCTGTGGAAGCGCAGCGCGCCGGTCAGCGGGTGACGATGATTACCAAAGGCATCGCCGGGCGCGCAGGCTCCTCGGCGATCACGTCCGCCGGTTTCACCGCCGCCATCCGCGAAGCCGACCCCACCGACAGCCCCGAACTCCATTACGCCGATACCATCCGCGGCGGCGGCGACGTGAACGACCGCACCCTGGCGCGCATCTTCTGCCACGAAGCGCCCGACCGTTTCTGGGAGATGGTCGAGTGGGGCGTCGAGTTCGACCGCGACCCCGACACGGGCAAGTACGTGCAGTTCAAAAGCGGCGACCATTCCAAAGCCCGTGTCGCCGTCTGCGCCACGCACAAGGGCACGGGGATGACCCTGCCGCTGAAGCAGGTCGCCACGAGCGTCGAGTACCTGGATCGGGTTATGGCGCTCGACCTGATGTTCGACGGCGACGGCGTGAGCGGCATCGTCGGGTTAGACACGCAGGACCTGGAACTCGTCGTGATCCGCGCGCGGGCGGTCATCCTCGGCACGGGCGGCATCGGGCAGTTGTTCCCCGTCACCAGCAATCCGAACGACGTGACCGGGGATGGTCTGGCGCTGGCGTACCGCGCGGGCGCGATCTTACGCGACCTGGAATTTGTCCAGTTTTACCCCTGGCGTTTGATCAGCCACGTTCGCAGCCGAATGCCGGTGCAGCCCTCGTCGTTCGCGGCGGGCGCGATTTTACGCAACGCCACTGGCGACCGCTTCATGCTCGGCGTTGACCCCGAGCGGAAAGAAGCGACGACACGCGACTTTGCCGCCCGCGGCATCTACACGGAAATTGTCGAAGGGCGTGGAATCGAAGGCGGCGTGGCGCTCGATCTCAGCGAAATTCCGGTGGAGACGTTTAACCGTTTGAACCCGCGCGTCGCCAAGTTCTTCGAGCAGAAGGGACTCGACCTCACCCGCGAGCAATTGATCCTCGCGCCCGAAGGGCATTACCACATGGGCGGGCTGCGCGTCGACGAGCACGCGCGGTCGTCACTTCCGCACTTATACGCGGTCGGCGAAGTCGCGGCGGGCATCCACGGCGGCAACCGGCTCGACTCCAACGAGATTCCCTCCGGGCAGGTGTTCGGGCGTCGCGGCGGCATCGCCGCCAGCGCCAGCGCCGCGGATCGCCCCGCGCCGCGCATCGACACCGACCGCGTGCGCTACTGGCAGGCGCGGCTTGCCGACATGCAGCGCGACGCGGCGACCCCGCTGGACGTTAAAGAGATCAAAAATGCGGTGCGCGACGCCATGTGGCGCAGCGTCGGCATTATCCGCCACGGACGCACGATTGAGCAGGGCGTTGACGAGGCAGATGAACTCGCCGCCCGGCTTGCCGCGGGCAGACCCGCCGACGCGGGCGACCTGCCCGAATACTTCGAGGCGGAGAACATGGCGCTCGTCGCCTCGCTTGTGACGCGCGCCGCGAACCTGCGTACCGAAAGCCGTTCCGCGCACTACCGCGAAGATTATCCCGTTCGGAATGACGACGAATGGCTCGCGAATATTGACGTCTGCCAGAACCGCGCGACCGACACGCCGCAGTTGGAAAAACGCCCGGTGAAGGTCGAAGAACCGCTGAACCGCTAGCGGTCTTCCCGCCAGATGAGATTTCATTGCAGCCAGAAGGGGCATTGGGAAATGGATTTGGGACTTAAAGATCGTGTCGCGCTGGTGATGGCGTCGAGCCAGGGGCTGGGCAAAGCCTCTGCCCGGTCGCTTGCCCGCGAGGGTGTGAACCTGGCAATCTGCGCCCGCCGGGAAGCGCCGCTTCAGGACACCAAACAGCAAATCGAAGCGGAAAGCGGCGTGCGCGTGCTTGCCATTCCGGCAGACCTGTCGCGCGCGGAAGACGTGAGCAGGGTGGTTCGGGCAACGATGGACGAGTACGGGCGCATCGACGTGCTCGTGACCAATTCCGGTCCTCCGGCGGGCGGCGATTTGCTCGCCCTGGCGGATGAAGTCTGGCAGCGGGCTTTCGACAACCAGATGATGAGCGTTGTCCGCATCTGCCGCCAGGTCGTGCCGATCATGCGCGCGCAGAAATGGGGACGCATTCTCCATATCACCTCGACCTCGATCAAGCAGCCGCTGGGGCAGCTAATGATCTCCAGCGCGTCGCGGATGGGGCTGGCGGGGCTGTCGAAGATCATGGCAAACCAGTACGCCGCCGATAACGTCCTGTCACACGTCCTCTGCCCCGGTCCCTTTCTCACCGAAGCCGAGGTCTCGTTCTTCGACCGCATGGCGGAAGAAAAAGGTATCACCGCCGAAGAAGCGCAGCGAAGCTGGCTGACGGATATCCCGATGAAGCGTATTGGCGACCCGCAGGAATTTG
>CALMDI010000883.1 GCA_937864975.1 uncultured Chloroflexota bacterium
CAGAATGTTGTTGGCGTCGATCACGGCGACCAGCAGCGCCTTCGTCGCGGCTAAAATCTCGGCGGCGCTGTTCTGCTGCACCGTCGTCGCGCCGCGCACCCCACGAACCATCGTTGTCATTCCGCCTCCTTGATGTGCCTCTGCCACGCAACAAAAAAGGCGCGGAGCGTTTGCTCTGCGCCTTGACTACCCTTGCCCGTTTGAGACTACTGTTTCGCCTCGTTTTGCACAGCACGCAACGCCCGACTCTCCGCTATGTCGCCGCTAAAGTAGTAATAGCCATAGGAGAAACGAACAATCGACGCGCCGCGCTGCATGATGGCGTTGTAATCCCTTGTCATAAAGCCCAAGCGCAGAGCATAGCACGGTTTGGGGAACGCTGTCAACAAGGTGTCGGGCTAGTTCCCGCGCGTTCAGCCTAGCGATAGGGAGCCACGAACCCAACGCGGTCGCGCACTTCCGCCAGCGTTTTGTCCGCGACGGCACGGGCGCGCTCGGCGCCCTGCGCCAGAATTTCGTCGAGGTAGCCGTTCTCATGCATCAGTCGATTGTAGCGCGCCTGAAGGGGCGACAGGCGATCATTCACCTGTTCCGCGACCGCTTTTTTCAGGTCGCCGTAGCCCTTGCCCTCAAAGCGTGCTTCGATAGCTTCCTTTGGCTCTCCCGTCAATGCCTGATAGATCGTCAACAGATTGTTGACACCCGCCCGTTCCGGGTCGCTGCTGAAGCGCACGTCGCGCCCGGAGTCCGTTTGCGACCGCATGATTTTCTTGCGCGCGATGTCCGGCGGGTCGAGCAGATACACGGCATGATACTCCGACGCTTCACTTTTGCTCATCTTCGCGAGCGGGTTATCCAGCCCCATGATCCGCGCGCCTTCTCTGGGAATCATCGCTTCCGGGAGGGTGAACGTCTCCCCGTAGGTATGGTTGAACCGCTGGGCGATATCGCGGGTGAACTCCAGATGCTGGCGCTGGTCGTCACCGACCGGCACGGCGGACGCCTGGTACAGCAAAATGTCGGCTGCCATCAAAATCGGGTAATTGAGCAGCCCCGCCCCAATCGACTCCTGCTGCTGTTTCGAGGACTTGTCCTTGAACTGGGTCATACGGTACAGCCAGCCAATCGGCGTCAGGCAGGTCAAAATCCACGAAAGCTCGGTGTGCGCGCTGACGTGCGACTGTACAAACACCGCCGACTTCTCCGGGTCGATCCCCGCCGCTAAATAGATGGCGGCGACCTCACGTGTTTTGGCGCGCAGTGCTGCCGGGTCCTGCGGCACGGTCAGCGCATGGAGATCGACGATGCAGAAATAGCATTCAAATGTGTCCTGTTCGGCAACCCACTGCTGAAGCGCGCCCAGGTAATTTCCTATCGTCAGATTGCCAGAGGGTTGAATGCCGGACAGAACGCGCTTTTTCGTTTCGCCACTCATGACGGACCTTTAAGGTTGGTACTCTCGCGGTAGCAGCGGCATTGTAGCATTGGCGTATTCCGCCGGCAACACGAGAGCCGTTCCCAAAAATAAAAAGCCAGACGATGGCAGTCTGGCTTGTGCGCCCAGAGGGATTCGAACCCCCGACCGTTGGTTCCGAAGACCAATGCTCTATCCACTGAGCTATGGGCGCCAACACCTTCATTGTACTCGATGTTACCGGCAAAGCAACGGCGGTTCCGCGGGAGTGGGGAATGACGTGGGTAAGGGCAGTTGGCGATTACAAAATGGGCGCACAGCCGTGCGCCCCTACAATGCCATACTTTTGATTTTCAGTCCGTTGCGCGTCGCACGCTCAGTCGCCGGTCTTTCCCGGATGCTGAAGCCGCAGGATATGCAGGTTATGGCGGGTCGCCGCCAGCGCCGCCCGGTCGCCAAGCGCGCTTTGAATATATTCTGCCCTCTGCAGCAAGCCGTTCGCTTCCTCGATCTGCTGAAGCTGCAACAGGACAGCCGCTAAATTCGACTGGGCGCGTGCCAGCGCAAACATATCTTCGCTTTGCTCAAGATACGTGAGCGCAAATGTGAAGTGCTGCCGTGCATGAAGGTAATTTGCCTGCTTCTCCTCTGCACGTCCGAGGAGCGTATACAGACGCGCCTCCATGACCCCTTCGTCGGCGGGCAGCAGCGCAAATGCCTGATCGACCGCCGACAGCGCGCGTTCTGTTTCGCCCGCGATGAGCCACGCCTCACACTGGATTGCCAGCGCCCGTAAAGTCGGGGGCGCATCCTTCAAATGATGCAGCGCTGCCCGCACCTCCCCCTGATCGACTGCGATCTGAGCGCGCTCCAACCGGGTCGCGTTCAATAATGTGGAATCGCCAAACCGGCGCGCGGCGCTTTCGGTCTGTGCCAGCAGGTCGGAGCTATACTCATAGTCCCCTCGATAGCGAAACAGCACGGAGAGTTCTAAAAAGGCATGAGCTTGCGCCCGGAAGTCGCCCACGCGCCCCGCCTGAACCGCGACTTCGTGCAGAACGTGCTGCGCGTCCTCCCATTCGCAAAGGCGGCGCAGGCAAACCCCATACGCAATCTGTAGATCGAAATCCGCCGCGTCCGTGTGCCCTAAATCCTGTTCCAGAATGGATCGCCACGAGGCGCTATGCCCCTGCGGAATCCCCAACCTCCACAGCGCGCGAATCCAGCGCCGCCGCCAGGGCGGAGCGATGTTCAACCAATCGCTGGTCAGCAGATATTCCAACGGCTCGACAACATTCGCAGCCCCATAGGCGATCTGACGTTCCAGTTCCAATAACAGGTCGAGCACAAGCGCCTGCGCGGACGCTTCGCGGTTGAACCGGTCGATGAGAAAATGCCGCGCCGACGTCGACAGAATGCCCGTGGGAGGATCGATGGATGTCCGCGCCACCAGATGCCGGCGGATCAGCGCGCTCACCGCGTCGGACGTCAGTTCCGACCACAGTGACGTGATGAAGGTGACGTTAATTTCGCCGGGCGGGAGCAGCGCGAACGCATACCACGCGCGTTTCGTCGTATCGTCCAGAGCGGCATAGGTCGCGCCGAAGATTTGCGCAAGGATCGATTGCCCGGCGCTCGACTGCGGCGCCTGCAGCATCGTCCAGTTCCGCGCCAGCAGGGTCACCGCCAGCGGATTCCCCCCACCGATTTCCCATATCGGCTCGACCAACGCCGCCAGTGAGCTTTCTTCATGAGGATGGCTTTCTCGCAGGGTTCGTGTCACCAACGCCGCGACGGACTCAAAGGGGAGATCGTACAGGGCAATATGCTGGTGACCTATGGCGAGCGGCACGTAGATTTCGCTCATGATCACCACAACCGACGCCGCCAGATCGCTCAGTAACGACGTGAGTCCAAGCTCGTCGCGAAGAATATCCTCGGAGTCGTCCATGACGACCGCGATCTGATAAAGCTGCAAACAATCGCGCAGGGAAAGGTGATGTCCTTCCGGCACCAGTTGCTCGGTCAGATGCTCGCGCACGGAGGCTACTGAGGTCGGCTCGGTCAGCCATAAGACATAGTCGAACTTGTCGGCGCGAATTTGCTCGCGCAAAAACTCCTGCACCAGCGTTGTTTTACCGATGCCCGGCACACCCGTCACGATGACAGGCTGCGGCGGCAGACGATCTGCCGCCAACTTCAGAACGGACAGCGCCGCTTCCCGCCCCAGCATGGGAACTGCCGCCGCAACGGGCAGCGCATTCATCTGTCGGCGTTGGCGCTGGCGCGCGCGCGCCGCCTGTTCGGCTTCCGCCAGCCGGTCTGTCAGCCGTACTACGCCATGCCGCTGATAGCGACGGATCGTGCGCGTATCGACGGATGCCGCCTCGCCTATCACGTCCTGGGGCAAATCGAGATGCACGCAGACATAGCGGTAATAGAGCACGCTCCATGCCATCAGCTCGCGCGAATGGAAACGCGCATCGGTTTGAATGTCGCGG
>CALMDI010000884.1 GCA_937864975.1 uncultured Chloroflexota bacterium
CGTGCGGCTCGCCGCCGACGTAGTGGAGGGCGGTCGAGTCGGCCGGGGCGGCGCAGAGCGCCACGATCAGGTCGCCGCGTTCGAGGCGCGGTTGATCGAGGAAAACATCGACACCCTGGGCGCTATCGGGTTCGCACTAGAGCCGTTTGGACCGAACACGTTTGTCATTCGCAGCGTGCCTGCCATGCTGGCAGATTCAGACCCGCTGGATGTGTTCGCCGGCATTGTCGACGACTTATCGACCGGGCAAAATCCGGGGCAGGCGACGATTGAGGAAAAGATCGTCTTGCGCGTCTGCAAGCAGGCGGCGGTCAAAGCGGGGCAAATTCTCAGTCACGAGGAAATGCAGGGGCTTATCCGTCAATTGGAGCGCTGCAACACACCGCTCACATGCCCGCACGGACGCCCGACGATGATCCACATGAGCAGCGACCAGCTCGCGCGCGAATTCGGACGGCTCGGCTCCTAGCGGAGAGCAATCAGCGATCAGCTCCGTTTCTCTGTCCCGCTCAGGGGGTCTGCGCTTCGCGCAGACTGCGGAGCGGTTGTGCCCGCGTTCGCCCAACCGCCTACGGCGGTTGGGTCTAGACACCGCTAAAGCGGCGCGAACGGGGCAAACCGAAGTTCCCGCCTACGGCGGGAACCCCGCGCGTGTTGCTCTGTGTTAAGTTTTCAATTGCTTTTAGCTGACGGCTGAACGCTGACCGCTATCTCCGCCACCGGAACGTGCGCCATGTACTGTCCGCGCTCAGAGGTCGGAACGTGCCCGCCTCGGTATACGTGCCCACGCGCACGCGCCAGCGCAAGTCGTGCGCTTCGCCGGCGGGCGGCGCGGCGTCCTCACCCACGGTGAACGCCGTCTCTCGCGTCGTGTAGAGGTGCGTTTCACCGCTCGTCACGTTCTCGACTTCGACCAGATACTGATAGTCCGGCGGCAGCACGCCGATGCTCACCCATTGCAGGTCAATCGCGTTGCCCTGCGCGGTCGCGCCGTCAGGCGGGAAAACCATCATCGGCGCGGCGAACGTGGGCGTGGGCGTCGGCGTCTCGGAGCCGGACGGCGTGGGCGATAACGTGGGCGTGGGCGTCGGCGCGGGCACGTTAATCAACTGATCGACCGACAGCGGCACGTTGCACTCTGGACCGCCGCTTGGATTGCTGAAATCGCAGCCCAGAAAGAGAAGCTCCGGGTTCAACTGGTCGAGAATCGGCAGCGTGGTTTCGTACTGTCCGGCAATACCGACAATCGTTTCGCCCTGCCGTACGCTGTGCTGAATGATCGTAGTTTCCCGCGGCAGGTTATCGACCGGATTCTCTGGCGTGGGCGACGGCGTGAAATCGATTGGCGTGGCGGTTGCCGTCTGGCGTGGAATCAGAATCACAGCGCCCGCGCCGGGCAGCCGGTCGGCGCTCGCAATATTCGAATTCATGGCGACGACCTCGTCGATGATGCTGAGATCGGTATAGCCGTAAAGCTGCACGATGTAGATCAGCGTCTCGCCCTGCGCCATCGTGTGCTCGTAGGGACCGGGCGTCTCGGTGGGCGTAGAGGTCGCCGTCGGCGGACCGGGCGTGTACGACGCCGTCGGCGTTTCGAGGACGGGCAGCGGCGGCACGGTGTTCGTCGCTGTGGGCGTGCGCGAGGGCTCGGCGCGGGTCGTGGGCGACGGGCTGATCGCCGTGACGATGGCTTCGGGCGTCGGCGTGCGAATGTCTTGCGGCAGCGAGACGTTGCACGCGGCGAGCAGGATCACAAGACTCAGGATGCTGATTATGCGTCTCACGTGTTCGCTCCACGGCTGTCCCACGAGAACATACGGCTCTCGGTCGTGTAGGTCGGGTCGTTGGGATTTCCCCTCGGAATGACGCTGATCTGCCACGTATAGTCGTGGCGGCGTCCATCGCGCCCCTGCCAGTCCTCCGGGACAATAAACGTTAATTCCTGTGTGTCGGCGGTATACACCAGTCCCGCCGTCGTGTCTTCGACGCGCACATGATACACCTGTCCCGCGCCGAGCGTGCCTGTGGCGACCCAGCGGAGGGTAATCAGTTGGTCGGCGGTGAATAGGCTGCGGTTGCCGGGGTCGGTCAGGCTCGGCGCGTTGAAGGTCGGTGTCGCCGTTGGGGTGGGCGTTTCGCTGCCCGACGCGGTCGGCGGAATCGTCGGCGTCGGCGTGGGCGCGGGCACGCGAATCAACTGTCCCTCGTAAATCTGCACGATGCAGTTCGGTCCGCCCGTTGGCGACCCGAAATCGCATTGGGAAAACGTGACTTCGGGGTTGAGCTGCGACAGAATTTCGATGTCCGCCCCGTACGAAAACGCGATACTCATGATGTTCTCGCCCGCCACGATCCGATGCCACTGAACGCCCGCCTGCAGGGTTGCCGTCGAAGCGGCGGCGGAATTTGCCAGCGCCTGCTCGACGGGCGCCAGCGTTCGATCTGCTGCGAGTTCGCTGCCATCGTCGGCGGATTCCTCGGTCGGAAGCTGGTTCGGGTCGAGGGTCGGCGTCGGCAGCGGAATTTCGATCACCTGCCCGATCTGAATACTTTCCGGTGCGTCGAGGTCGTTGATCTCCACAATCAGGTCAACTACGTCGAGATGACGGTGCCCGCACTCCCCCGCGAGCGAGAACAGCGAATCGCCTTCCTGGACGGTGACGATGCACGGACCAATCGTTGGGGTCGGTGTCTCGGTCGGTGGGGCAGGGGTGACGGTGGCGAATTGCAGCGTCGGGCGCGGCGTATTCGTGACGACCTGCATTTCGAGCGCCGCGGGTTCCGCGGTTCCGCCGCGGGTGGGTACGGGCGTGAATGTTGGCGGTCGGGTAGGCGTGGCGCTCGGCGAAAACAGCGGCGCGAACAGATTGTTCAGTCGCGGCGCGGCAAAGGCGATGACTCCGGCGCACGCCAGCAGCGCGAGCGCGACCACGAACCCGACAAACACGGTTTGTCCGCGCCGGCTCAACTGTCCTTCGTACAAATCTGTCTCGCCGTAGCGATGATCGTAGACTGACTTGCCGTTTTCAGGCGGCGGGGCGTTGCCAACGGGCTTCACATCGCTGAGTGTGGTGCCACAGGTGGGGCAGAGCGCCGCGTTGCGATGGGTGGGTGTGCCACAAATCGGGCAGATTTTGTACGACTGAGACAAGCTTGCTTCCCTCGGCGCAGGGTGTTCGTCGCCGTATCCAAGCCGGGTCAGCGGGTTATTATACTCCATGACAACCCGCGTTCGAGGTTGAGCGGTCCCCGACGAGCGAACACAGAGGCGCAGAGACAGAGACGCCGACAGATGTTCTCTACGCCTTTGCGTTACGCTTTTCCTTTAACTCGTCGCGCCATTGCACAGGCTGGCAAGGCGCTCCGCGATCTGGGACGCGCTGGCTTGCAGGTCGTTCAACCGCGTGCGCTCGCGCTCGACCACGTCGGGGCGCGCGCGGCTGACGAACTGCTCGTTACTAAGCATCGTTTGTGATCGCGCAATCTGATCCTGAAGCTTTTCCTGTTCGCGGGTCAGGCGTTCGCATTCCGCCGCGCTGTCGACAAAGTCCGCCAGCGGCAGATAGAGGGTCACATCACTCACGACAACGGAAGCGGCTTGCGCGGGCGCTCCATCCTTCGCCGGAAGCAGTTCCAGACGTTCCACGTTGCACAGCCGTGAGAACAGGTAGCCGTAGTCCTCGATCTCGCGGTGGTAGCTCCCCGGCGAAACCAGCGCCGTGATTCGCCGAGACGGCTCGACCTCGTACTCCGTGCGGACATTGCGGATTCCGCGCACGAGGTCGATCAGGACGTTCATCGTCGCTTCGGCTGTCGCGTCCACGTACGCCGGGTCGGTCGTGGGCCACGCCGCCAGAATCAGCGGCGTTTCTTCATGCGGCAGATACGCCCACAGCGCTTCGGTCACAAACGGCATGTACGGGTGCAGCAGGCGCAGCGAGGTCGTCAGGACATGCACGAGCACCCGGCGCGTGTTCGCCTTTTCCTCGTCGCTGCCCTCATAAAGCGGGTGCTTGCTGATCTCGATATACCAGTCCGCGAACTCGCTCCACAGAAAATCGTCGATCTGACGCCCGGCTTCGCCATACTGGTACCCGTCGAACAGCCGCTGCACGCTGGCGACGAGGCTGTCCAGGCGGCTCAAAATCCAGCGCGAGGGCAGGTCGAGTGTGTCGGTTGACGGCGCGCCCAACGCTATTTCGCCGTCGAGGTTCTGGACGACGAAGCTCGTCATCTGCCAGATTTTGTTGACGAACTTCCAGTTGCGCTCGACGCGCGCCGGGTCAAGGTTGATGTCGTTGCCGGGCGTGCCGCTCGTCACCAGCGCGAACCGCAGCGGGTCAGCGCCGTATTGCTCCACAAGCTCCAGCGGGTCAATCGTGTTGCCGAGCGTCTTACTGATCTTGCGACCGAGCTTGTCGCGCACCAAGCCGTGCAGATAGACTGTGTGGAACGGCGGCTCGCCGGTGAACCACAAACCCATCATGATCATGCGCGCGACCCAGAAAAACAGGATGTCGTAGCCTGTTTCCATCATATCGGTTGGGTAAAAACGGCGGAGGTCAGGCGTGTCTTCGGGCCAGCCGAGGGTGCTGAAGGGCCACAGCGCGCTGCTGAACCACGTGTCGAGCACGTCCTGCTCCGCGATCCAGTTTTTGCCGTCCTCCGGGGGCGGAAGTCGTCCCACGTGGATCTCGCCTTCGGGCGTATACCACGCCGGGATGCGGTGTCCCCACCACAACTGGCGGCTCACACACCAGTCCTCGATGTTTTCGAGCCAGTGGTAATAGACCTTCTCAAACCGCTCCGGCACGATCTTAATCTGTCCACTGCGAACGGTTTCGAGCGCCTTCTCCGCCAGCGGCTGGATACGCACGAACCACTGCGTGCTGATGAGCGGTTCGACGACCTCGCCGCCGCGCTGCGTGCGGGGGACGGCATGAACCACCGTCTCGACGCGAACGGTCATGCCCGCCCGTTCCATATCCGCCCACAACTGCTCGCGTGCCACAAACCGATCCAACCCGGCATAGGGACCGGCGTTGGCGTTGAGGGTGGCATTCTTATTCATGATGTTGATCAGCGGCAGGCGATGACGCTGCCCGATCTCATAGTCGTTGAAATCGTGCCCCGGCGTAATCTTCAGCGCGCCCGTGCCGAATTCGCGGTCGACGTATTCGTCCGCGATCACCGGAATGCGGCGGTTGAGCATGGGCACGAGCGCCGTTTTGCCGATGTGCTGCCGGTAGCGTTCGTCGTCGGGATGCACCGCCACCGCCGTATCGCCCAGGATGGTTTCGGGGCGCGTGGTGGACACCGGAATGAAACCGCCATCTTCCAGCGGATAGCTGAAGTAGTAGAGCTTGCCTTCTTCGTCCTCGCGCTCCACTTCGAGGTCGGACACGGCGGTTTGCAAGCCGGGACTCCAGTTCACGAGGCGCGGACCGCGATAGATCAACCCCTGTTCGTAGAGACGAATGAACACCTCGATGACGGCGCTGGACAGCCCTTCGTCCAGCGTGAAGCGCTCACGATCCCAGTCGCAGCTTGCGCCGAGTCTGCGAAGCTGCCGGATGATCGTGCCGCCGAATTCTTCTTTCCACGCCCACGTGCGCGCCAGAAATTCCTCGCGACCGACTTGCTCGCGGCTGGTGCCTTCGTCGCGCAGCATTTTCTCGACCTGAAGCTGCGTCGCAATGCCCGCGTGGTCGGTACCCGGCACCCACAGCGCCGCCTTGCCGCGCATCCGCTCGTAGCGAATCATCAGGTCTTCGAGGGTTGAAAACAGCGCGTGACCGACGTGGAGCGCGCCGGTCACGTTGGGCGGCGGCATACTGATCACGTAGGGTTCGGCGTCCAGCGGCGCGGCTTCCGGCTTGAACCACCCGTTCGTTTCCCAGTAGGCATAGAGTTGCGACTCCGCCTCGGCGAAGTTGAAGTTTTTTGGCATGGGTTCTGGCATCGTTGTTTCCTGTGTGTCTTCAACGCCCGACGTTTTCAACGTCGGGTTAGAAGGGAATGAGTGAGTATCCAAAGACTGCAGCGTACGGCAGCCCCGAACGAATTATCGTTGTTCGAGAGCGAACGGCATTTCGCTAGCCTGCCGCCAGCGGCTTGCGTGCGACGAGCACGCGCTCCGCCTTGTCCGGCTGATCGATGTCGTTCTCGAAACCGATTTCCGTCATGGCTACCTTGACTTCATCGGTCGATAGGGGACGGAATACGACCCGGCGCTTGATCGTTCGATAGTCATCGTTTTTACCCGTTACAATGAACAGATTCTGGATGGCAAGCACCGGGGGTCCCTCCTTCCATTCCCATAAGTCAAACGTGATAAACTCGTCGCCGTTTGCCAGCCTGTGAACGAAGCCCGGCAAAAAGCGGGGGCGATCTTCCATGAACTGCCCGAAGTCGCGCATCC
>CALMDI010000885.1 GCA_937864975.1 uncultured Chloroflexota bacterium
ATGCCCTCTTTGCTGCCGAGCAGCGGGAGGACTTCAGTCTCAGGATCGACCTCGACGCCGAATCGCTCGTCGTAGTAGCCCGCGATGGCGGCGCGAAAATCGGCGGTGCCTTTATAGCCCGCGTAGCCGTGATGGTCAGGGCGGCGCGCGGATTCTGCCAGCGCGTCGATGACCGCTTCGGGCGGCGGCATGTCGGGACTGCCGATGTCGAGACGGATAACGTCCTTGCCCTGCGCCGTAAGCTCGCGGATGCGCTGATTGAGGAGGGCGAAGGGGTAGGGCGGAAGCGCGGTTAAGCGTTGGGCGGGACTGGGCAAGGGACGCTCCGTGTCAGGCTGAGTACTCCGACTCCGGCGGCTCTTCGCGCAGCGGAATCATGATGTGAAAGATACTGCCGGGGCATGTCTGCTCATTATAGCCCGGACTTTGTGCCCAGATCGAACCGCCATGTAGCTCGATCAACCCTTTGGCAATCGGCAGCCCAAGACCCGGTCCCGCCCCCTTGAACTTGACCTTGCCACTCGAATGAAGGCTGACGTTTTCCGACGAGGCGAACGGGTCGAAAATCTGCGTCAATCGGCTGGATGCACTGCCAATACCTGTATCCGATACCATCAGGTCGAGGAATCCCGGCAGCAGGCGACCCGAAAGCGTAATCTCACCGCCGTCCGGCGTATATTTGATGGCGTTACTGACCACTTTGAGGATGACCTGCAGCAGTCGCTCCGGGTCGGCGTAGATCGGGCGCGTCGGAATCGTCTCGCGCTGAATCAGGAGTACCTGCTGGCGTTCTACGATGCTGGCACTGACGGCGTATTCCAGCGACTCCATCAGGTGATGCAGCCAGATCTGCTGGTAGCGCAGCGGCAGCAGTTTGAGTTCGATCATCGAGACGTCGACCAGGTCTTCGACAATATCGCGCAGGCGTGCCGCGCCTGTTTCAATGCCATCCGCGATCAGTTGCAGCGTGCTGTCCTGATGCGTCGCCGCGCTGCCACGAACCATCCCGGCGTAACCCTCGATCACCGTGAGCGGCGTCTTTAGCTCATGCGCGGCGACGCCTACAAAGTCCGACTTACTCTTGTTGAGTTTCTCAATCTCGCGCTCCAGCTTGCGAAGCTGCGCCTGCGCCGTGAGCGTCAGGTCTTCGGCTTCAACTGAGGCGAGGAACACCAGCGCGTCCGAATAGATATGATCCGCCGCGATGTACAGCGCTCCAGCGTCCTTCGGCTGCGCCAGTCGCAGAATTTGCTCGCCGGTGACCTTTTTGAGCTGCGCCAGAATGGGCACCATGCTCGGCGATTCTTCAATGGCGCGACCGCTGCGGGCATCGACCCAGTCGAACAGAATGCTGTACAGCGGCGTCGGGTCGTAGCTTCGCGCCGAGCGCAGCAGCGCGTCGTAGAAGGCTTCCACCGTCTGCGCCGCCTGCGACTGAAGCGCCGCATTTTCCGACAGCGTTTGGGTTGCGGCGCGTAGGAGGTCTGCCGCGTGCGCTTCGATCCACGTCGCTAGGTCAGCCATAGCTGCTCAAAGGTTAGTCTGCTTTCGGGATCAACACGCCCGATTGTTCGAGATAGGCGATCAGCACGCGCCCGACGCGCTCCAGGCTCTCGGCGCTCACGTTGTCGAGCGTGTCTTGCGATGTATGCCAGTACGGATAATCCAGGTCGATGACGTCGACCGCTGGAATCGAACGCTGTAAGAAGGGGACGTGATCGTCGACGACCGGGCTGCGAACTTCCTGTGGAAACTGCTCTCCATAACCCAGGTCGGCGGCGACCGACCAGATCGCGTTGGCGATGTCGGGCGCGTACTGCGCGGAATAGCCCTCAATCGGGAATCGCTGCTCCATATCGCCGACCATATCGACCAGCAGCATGTATTGGATCGTTTCTTCGTTCAGATTAAGGCTGTTCGCATACAGGGTCGAACCGACCAGATAACCGTTGGCAAAACCATTCGACAACTGCGGAAAAGGCTCGATGCGCCCATTGTCCTCGGCGTCGAAAAAAACGAGACGGATTTCCGCATTGGAGTCGTAATTCTCGGAAATGACGCGCGCCAGTTCCAGCAGGACGCCAACGCCGCTTCCTCCATCATTCGCGCCTGGCATCGGCTCCGTGCGTCGTGCCGGGTCGCCGTCCTGGTCGGAATAGATGCGCGAGTCGTAGTGCGCGCCAATGATGATGGTCGGACCATCGCCATACGACGCGACCAGATTCCGCACCGGGATCACCAGCGAGTCAAACGCGGGCGCGAAGCGGTCGCCAACGTCCCCGGCGAGACCGGCGAGCGTGTCGTCAATGGCGGTGCCGAGGTTAATCGGCTGCCAATCCTCAATCGTCTGTCGCGCCGCTTCGCTCAATTCCGCGGTAGGACCGAAATCGATCAGATGCCAGTCTTCGGATGTTTCCCAGCCTAAGTCGCCCAGATAACTGAGAATGAGATCGCCCGCGCGATAGCTGTTGATCGTCGCGACCGGGCGCGGTCCCACGCCGACGTGATTCGCCGCGTGTTCGAGCGCTCGTTCGCCGCTAAACAGATCGGGGGATTCGCTGCCGTCGCCTTCCTGAGCCGACAACACGTGGACGCCGAGCGCCAACAGGACAATGACCAGAACGATTAGCCGTCTCAAGATAATGCGGTCTCCTCAATCGATTGCAGAACAGGATCGTCGAACTGCCCGGTCGACGCTTGCAGGTCGCGAAGCGCTCGCTGCACGTAAGCGGCATAGCGCAGGCGCTTATCCTTGATGGGCTGCGGCAGTTCCGGCAGGATGCCAAAGTTCGCCTTCATCGGCTGAAAATGCGCCGGGTCGGCGTGCGTGACGTAGTGGCACAGCGCGCCGAGCATCGTCGTTTCGGGGGGTGTCCATGATGATTTGCCTTCGACGAAGCGCGCCATATTCAGCCCGGCGACAAGCCCCGTGGCAATATTTCCCATGTAGCCTTCGACGCCCGTAATCTGCCCGGCGAAGAACAGGCTGTCACGCTGGCGAAACTGCATCGTCGGGTGAAGCAGCGTCGGCGCGTTGATAAACGTATTGCGATGCTGCTGCCCCATGCGGACGAACTCGCCATTTTCCAGACCGGGGATGAGGCGCAGCACGTCTTTCTGCGGCGCCCAGCGCAAATTGGTTTGAAAACCGACGATATTGTAGAGGGAGCCGATCAGGTTATCCCGCCGTAGCTGGACGACGGCATAGGGGCGTTTGCCCGTGCGCGGGTCGCGCAGCCCGACCGGGCGCATGGGACCGAACGCCAGCGCCTCGCGCCCGCGCGCGGCAAGCTGTTCAATCGGCATACAGCCCTCGAAAAACTGCGGATCTTCGCGCTCAAAATCGCGCAGCTCAATCGTTTCCGCCGCCAGCAGCGCATCCACAAAACGCTCGTATTCCGCTTTCGTCATCGGGCAGTTGATGTAATCGCCCTCATCCTCGTCGCCGCGCTCGTAACGGCTGGCGCGAAAGGCGATGTCCATATTGATGCTGTCGGCGGTGACGATAGGCGATATGGCGTCATAGAAATACAGGTAGCTCTGTCCGGTCAGCCGCGCGATAGCGTCCGCTAGCGCGGGCGCGGTCAGGGGTCCGGTGGCGATGATCGCCGGCTCCTCTGGAATCGCCGTCGCTTCTTCACGGACGAGGCGAATACGGGGATGCTGACCAATTGCGGACGTGACCTGCTCGGAGAACATCTCGCGGTCGACTGCCAGCGCGCCGCCTGCCGGAACCGCCGCGCGCTCGGCGCACGCCAGCAGCAGCGAGCCGAGCGACGCCAACTCGGTTTTGAGCAGACCCGACGCGCGATCTACCAGCTTCGAGCCGAGCGAGTTGCTGCACACCAGTTCCGCGAGGCGGTCGGAGACGTGCGCGCCGGTTTGCCGGCGCGGACGCATTTCATACAGGTCGACGTCGATACCCCGCTGCGCGAGCTGCCACGCGGCTTCGGAACCCGCCAGACCGCCGCCAATAACCCTGACACGTTGACGCATCGTACTCGAAGACTCCCCAACTCAATCAGCATTTCAATTTTAAGGTCGAAGGGCGCGCAATCACAAGGGGCGGCTGAGTTCTCTGGCAAAATCGTGGTACGTTCGGATTTTGTCGAGGTTATCGGCGTTGGGCGGCGCCATTTGCAGCGCGGTGCGATAGGACTCGACCGCGTCGTCGTACCTGCCCAGCGCGAACAGGGCATTGCCGAGCATGTCGTACACCCGGTAGTCATTCAGCGCCTGTCCGTCCGCGTGGGCAACCTCCTGCATCCGGCGCAGCGCCTGAATGGAGCGGTCGTAATCGCCCTGCACGTAATAGCTTCGGGCGATGCGATAGTGCAGGGAAAGTTCCCAGGGGTTATAGGGATTAAATTGCAGCGCGCCTTGATAAGCGTTGACCGCCGCGGTGTGCTGACCCGTTTTGTAGAAGGCGTCGCCAAGCATTTCGTAAACACGCGACCAGGTCACGTCCACGCCGAGCGGCTTCTTGCTCAATTGGAGAAACTGCTGCAGATAGTTAATCACGTCGCGCTCGCGTCCCTCCATCGGGTGGAGCAGCTCCCCCATCGTCAGCATTGCTTCCGCGAGACCCAGCTTGTCTTCATTGTTCGTGTTGTTCCCCGCGACCGAGAGCGCGGTTTCCGCCGCCTTGAGCGCTTCACCGAGTCGGTGCATGTCGCGCAGGACGCGGCTTCGCAGAATATGTACCTGCACCAGCCAGCGCCGATCTTCGTTGGCGGGATACGTATCGACGGCTTTGTTGATAAAGCCGAGTGCTTTTACCAGCTCGCGGGATTCGTAAAACGCGACGAAGGCGAGCCGCTCGAATGCGTATGCCGTCAGGGCGGGGACGCGGCTTGGGTTGAGCAGCCCCTGACGGAAGCACGTCACCGCCTCATCGGTACGGTTCTCCGTCAGCAGAACGCGCCCCATCTGGTAATAAATCCAGCCGATGTTTTCGTAGAGCGGGTGCTGGTCGACGATTTCCTGATAGGCGTTGATCGCCCGCTGCGTATCGCCACGATCCGCGAAGCCGACGCTGGCAAGCTCGAAGCGGGCAAAGTAGCTGTCGCCGAGGAGTTCAAGCAGCGCGGCGGGTTCCGCCACCTCCTCGTCGAGCGACCGCGCCGCGGTGATATCGTCCAGGGCATCTTCGGGACGCGCGCCCAGCAAACGCGCGCGCGCCCTGAAGAGGAGCACCTGCGCGCGCTGGTGGGGTGTCGTCGCACTCCGCAGCACTTTGGCGATCTGCACTTCCGCTTTCTTGACGTCGCGGCGTATGAGCAGGTCGTCAATCGCAGCCAGTTGATCCTGCATACCTTGAATCCGGTTTCAGTCGAAGGTTGTCCTTATTATAGCCCATCCCAAAAACATAAACGCACGATCTCCGGGATCGCGCGTTCATTCAGTACTAAATCGCTTGCCTCTCCGCTTGTCGGAAAGGGCAGAGCGTCGTTTCTACATCGCTCCGAGGACGATGGAAGCGTTCTGACCGCCAAGCCCGAAGCTGTTCGACAGGACATATTTCAGGTTGCTGACATCGCGCGCGATGTTCGGCACATAGTCGAGGTCGCAGTCCGGGTCGGGTGTCTCGTAGTTGATCGTCGGGTGCAGCACCTGCTCGACGATGCTCATGACGCAGGCGATGAACTCAATCGCGCCGGAACCGCCGAGCGCATGACCGATCATGCTCTTGGTCGAGCTAATCGGAACGTTATACGCCTGCTCCCCGAAGATCTTTTTGATCGCCAGCGTCTCGAAAGCGTCGTTCTGCTGCGTCGACGTGCCGTGCGCGTTGATGTAGCCGATTTGCTCGGTCGTCACGTGCGCGTCTTCCAGCGCCCAGCGCATCGACCGCATCGCGCCTTTCGCTTCAGGATCGAGCGCGGCGATGTGATAGGCGTCGGACGACGACGCATGACCGAGGACTTCGGCGTAAATGCGCGCTCCACGCTTGAGCGCGTGGGCAAGGCTTTCCAGGACGACGACGCCGCAGCCCTCGCTAAACACGAATCCGTTGCGGTTCAGGTCGAACGGGCGGCTGGCTTTGTCCGGCGCGTCATTGTAGCCTGTAGCCAGCGCGTCCATTGCCTCGAATCCGGCGATGGCATAGTCCTGAAGCACGGCTTCAACGCCGCCGGCGACCACCATATCGCAGCGACCGTTGCGGATCAGATCGCCTGCCTCACCAACCGACTGCGTGCCCGATGCACACGCCGTCGATGGCGCGGTGAGCGGACCGACCGCCTGCAGGAACCGGCTGACGTAGTGGGCGGGCATGTTCGGCAGCGAATTGATGAGCGACAGCGGATTCGGCTTGCGAAAGCCGGTCGTCTTATATTTGAACGTGCTTTGCTCCGCCATCTCGTGCGCGCCAAGCGACGAGCCAATGACGACGCCCACGCGCTCGCCTTCCGCTTCGACCATCTGCGGCGAATAGCCCGCGTCTTCCACCGCCTGCGCGGCGGCAACCACCGCGAACTGCGAGGCGCGGCCCATGCGGCGCGCTTCCTTGTGCTCGATATACGCGGAGGGGTCAAAACCGCGCACCTCACCGCCAATCTGAACCGGAACGTGATCAATCGGGATCGTCTCGATGCGACGGATACCCGACCGTCCTGCCTTCAGATTGTCCCACAGGGATCGAGCCGGACCCAGCGCCGTTACCGCGCCAAGACCGGTAACGACAATACGCGGACGTCCATTGCGTAGTAATTCCATAGGGAAACTGGAGCGGCGCCGTCTTAACCGGGATGACGCGCTGCCGCTTAACTCCTTTCTTGCTGTTCCTCAGATGAATACGAACCCGGTTGTTTTTCCAAGCCTTCTCGGATGGCGTCGATCACGCCGCCCGACGCCGCCAGGCGCGCCTGGCGAATGGCATTCTTGATCGCGCGTGCATCGGAGCGTCCATGACCGATAATGACAACACCATTCACGCCCAAAAGTGGCGCGCCCCCGATTTCAAACGGATCGAGGTGTTTGAAAACGCGGCGGAACGCCGGGCGAGCGAGCAGCCCACCAAGCATAGAGAACACCGACTGTTTCAATTCGTCACGGATCAAATTGGCAAGCAGGCTGAAAGAGGCTTCCCCCGTCTTGATGAAGATGTTGCCTGTAAAGCCGTCTGTGACGACCACATCCGCGGCGCCGCGCACCAGCTCTTTTGGCTCGGCATACCCGATGAAGTTGATCGGCAGCAGTTCGAGCAGATCGCTCGCCTCGCGCACGATCTCGGTGCCTTTGCTGTCTTCTTCGCCGTTTGACAGCAGGACAACGCGCGGATTTTCCAGTTGGAGGGCGTGCTTTGCATAAGCGCTGCCCATCAGCGCATACTGCGCCAGCCAGTCCGCCTTCGCATCGGCGCTGGCTCCCACGTCGAGCACGACGATGCGCTCTCTGCCAACCGGTACGATGGCAGCGAGGGCAGGGCGCTTCACCCCCCGGATGCGGTTCAGCGTGTAGACCGTGGCAATTGCCAGCGCCGCGCCGGTGTTTCCCGCCGTGACAAACGCATCCGCTTGCCCATCCTTCACCAGCTTCATGCCCACGTGCATCGAGGACTGGGGCTTGCTCTTGCCCACGCTGGTTGGCTTGTCGTCCATCGTCACGGCTTCGGGCGCATGGATGACCGCCAGCTTCAAGCCCGACGTGTCATGCTTCGCCAGCTCGCGCCGGATTTGCGCTTCGTCGCCGACCAGTAAAATATCATCACCGAACTCGCGCGCGGCAAGTACCGCACCGTCGACATCCGGTTCGGGGCAGGAATCGCTGCCCATCGCGTCCAGCGCAATTCGCATTCAGAGTCCTTTAATCGGCGTGAGCGTTCGCTTCGTCAGGCGACAATCGTACCCGAAGACGAGGCGGCGTAAAAGGATTGACATTGCCTTGCCGACCTGTATAATACCGACACACCATTGCCTCGGTGGCGGAATGGCAGACGCTCATGGTTGAGGGCCATGTCCCCGTAAGGGGGTGGAGGTTCGAGTCCTCTCCGAGGCACAACGCAAACCCACGCAAGTGGGTTTTTTGTTGCGCTTCACGCGGCGCCAGCGATCTTAACGTACTCTCGACCTCGGTTGACCTGAGAATTGTAAATGCATCTGTAACATCGCGCCCCATGCCTGCTTGCGCGGATACCGGCTTCGATATAGACTGCCGTTAGCTAATTCTAACGAATGAAGGGCAGCGTCACTCACGGAGAATGAGTACATGACGATGAGCAACACGCCGAGCGAAAGCTTAACAAAAGCGTACAGGCTGATCGAAGCCGAGGAACTCTCCGCGGCGCGCGCCGTTCTCGAACCGATCCTCGACGCGGAACCCAACAACGTCGACGCATGGTGGGTGTATGCCCACGCCGTCGAAGATGCCGACGACGCGCGCGTGGCGCTGGAACGGGTGCTTCGCATCGACCCGGCGTATCCCGCCGCCGCGGAACTGCTGCGCTCGCTTGAGGACGCGACCTCGCCCATAACGCCGCTCTCACCATCGTTTCTGGAACCGGAACTTTCTGACCCTGATCTGGCGATGCTTCCGTTGACAGACCCCGATACCGTTCTCGACGGCGACGGAAATCGCAGCGCCCTCATCACGGGGTTTGCCGTAATAGTCGCGGTGGTTTTGATCGTGGTGATCGCCGCGCTGCTTCTGTTCCGTGGCACGAATACAACCCCGCCAAGCCCAACGTCCGTCGCCGGTTCGCCAACGCAGGAGCAGAGTCAGGCGGGCGTAGCGCCGGTCGAGACAGAGGCGGCGCAGGCGGCAACCGATGACGCGGAGACGACACCGGACGAGGTGGCGCCGGCAACCGAGCCGGAAGTCGACGTCGCGCCCGTTCAGGGTGATTTCGAGGCGGTGGCAAGCGCGCTCGGCACCTATACGCTGCCGGAAAGTCCGGTTGGCACGGCGGACACCGACCTGGGCGAGACCGTGCTCGTCAGCGTTTT
>CALMDI010000886.1 GCA_937864975.1 uncultured Chloroflexota bacterium
ATGCTGGACGAGGATCGCCCGGTGCCTCACGACGGCGTTCTGGATCGCTATCCGAACGCGCTGCGGACGCCGTTGTGGTTTGCGCGCGATCAGGCGGGGATGATTGCCATTCGCTGCGAAGACCCACACGCGCGCGCGAAGCGGTTTGCGGCGTATCAGGAACGCATGGGGGTGCTCAAGGGGCGGTATGCGATAGAGTGCATCCACGAGGACGACGCGCGCTGGTTCGACACGACGACGGTTGTGCCCGACTGGGTAATCGACCGACCGGCGGAGATTGCCGATTTTCGCCGCGAGCATCTCAAATTCGCGGAAGCCGCGCTGGATTTGACGCCGTGGGAAGCGCGCGAGGATATGCCCACGTGGACGCGCGATATTCGCCTGTGTCTGACGCTTCACGGGATGCACTGGTCGGGCTACACGTTTAACACCTACGACCGGATACTCGACATCATCCGGTTCGCCGCGGAGCGGATCGACGGGCGGCACCTGCTGGCGTACCTGCCGGGGTGGGAAGGGCGTTATTACTGGCAGTACGGCGATTATCGACCGGAACCGCTGCTCGGCGGCGCGGAAGCGTTCGCGCGCCTGTGCGACGGGGCGCGAGAGTTAGGCGTTCACGTGATGCCGATGTTCGGCGGCAACTGCGCCAATGCGTGGATGCCCAACTTTCACACCTTCGGTCCCTCGTCCACCATGAAATCGGCAACGCGGAACGTTTTTCACGGCAACCAGCCAGACTGGGATTTGAGCCGGGCGCACGATACCGGCTGGCAGGCATGGCTCAACCCCGGCGCTCCGGCGTGGAAGACCGAGCTTACGCGCCAGATTTTGCGGCTGGTCGATCAATTTGGATTTGACGCCGTGTTCCTGGATACGGTCGAGGTCTGGGTGAACGATCCCGATTTCAACATGCTCGAAGGCTATCGCGATCTGGTGGCAGACCTGCGCGATGGGCGACCGGACATGCTGGTCACGGGCGAGGATTGGTTCGACGGGCTGCTCGGCATCTTTCCGCTGTTTCAACGGTCGTCGCACTGGCGGCAGGTTCCCGATTGGGTGTCAGGCTACGCGCGCATCATCGGGCACATCGCGGATTCCGAGCCGGGGCGCGGCAGCACGGGCGTGTTCGAGAGCGGCTATCACGCCTACGAACGGCTGCCCGAACGCGCCGCTTATATTCCGACGCTGGCGTTTGCCGACGGCACGCTTGAGAATGCCCGCGAGGAAATCGAGGCGGTCATCGAGCGCGCGAAGGCACAACCTTTCTAACGGATCAGAGGATGTCATGAAAACGGGTGTCATTCCAACCGATGGCATGGTGATTACCGAAGACACGCGCTTCGCGCCGGGCATCTTTGCGCTGCCGAATGGGCTGACGATTGGCGCGGATAACGTCACGCTTGAAGGCGACGATACGCTGCTCATTCACAACGCGCAGAAGGGCATCGGGATTCACGCGCGCGGGCGCACGAATATCACGGTGCGGAACCTGTCGATTTCCGGTTACTATCACGGGATTCGGGTGGATGACAGCAAGCAGGTGACGATTGAAGACGTCACGATTCGCGGGACGCAGGAAATCGAAGACATCGATACATTCCTCTATCTGTGGCTGCCGGTTGACCAGGTGTATGGCGGCGCGATTTTGCTGAGCGGCGTCGAGCAGGCGTCGATTCGACGCTGCGATCTTCAGCACCAGATGAACGGCGTGCTGCTGTATCGCTGCGGCGGCGTGACCGTCGAGAAGTCCAACGCATCGTTCAACAGCGGTTGGGGTGTGTATCTGTCAGGCACGAATGACAGCGTCTTTGCCGACAATCAACTGGATTTCTGCAACCGCGTTTACCGCCGACCGGAAGACGGCTCGATTCGCGTGGAAGCCGACGCGGCGGCGATTGTGCTGGTGAAAGGGTCGTCGCGCAACCAGTTCCTACGTAATAGCTGCCTGTGCGGCGGGGATGGCGTTTTCGTGGCGGGGTACGAGCATCCCGGCATCTGGGAATCGTGCAGCGACAACCTGTTCGAGGATAACGACTGCCGCCTCAGCCCGAACAACGCGATTGAGTCGACGTTTTCGCGCGGGAACATTTTCCGGCGCAACAATTGCAGCCGGTCGAATTACGGCTTCTGGCTGGGCTATTCGACCGAAAACATCCTCGAAGACAACGAAGTCGAGTTTAACCGCTGGGTCGGGATCGCCGTCGAACACGGTCACGACATGGTCATTCGCAACAACCGGATTCGGCTGAACGGCGAAGGGGTACGCCTGTGGACGCGCGGCGGTGGCGTCGCTCCGTTTTTCCCCAATCATCAGGTCTCGTACGATTTCCGGCTGGAAAACAACCTGATCGAATCCAATCGCATCGGCTTTAACGCCTACACCGGAGAGGAAACGACCGCGCAGGACTGCCACGATTTCCACCTGAGCGGAAACGTCTTTCGGGATAACCGCGTGGGCGCGCAGTTCGCGCGCGTAACAGGCTGTTCGGTGGACGGGAATACGTTCGCGGAGAACGTCGAGACGGCGGTTCGAATCAACGGGCAGGCAGAGGTGCGCCTTGAACGCAACGAGTTTCAGGATAATCGCGCGGACATTGTCGAAGGCTAGGAGAGGGTCATGATCGGTAGGAGCACACTGGCGGAACTGGCGCGGCTGCGACCGGGCGTGAAACGACTGCGCGCTTCCAGTTACGACCCGACCGGGGGAAATCATGACTGGTGGGTCTTCGAGCCGGGGCAGGCGCGCGACATCGCCACGCTCGGTGGTCCGGGCTGCATTAAGCATATCTGGATGACACTGTGGTGCGAGGATAAATTCGCCTACCGTAAGATCGTCGTGCGGATGTTCTGGGACGGCGAGACGACGCCAAGTATCGAAGCGCCGATTGGCGACTTCTTCGGCATGGGGCACGGAATGATCAAAAATTTCGTCTCGCTGCCGCTGCAAATGAGTCCGCAGGACGGGCGCGGCTTTAACTGCTGGTTCCCGATGCCGTTCCAGCGCGTCGCGCGCATTGAAGTGCTGAGCGAGGCGGCGAAGCCCGTCAACCTGTACTTCTACGTCGATTACGAAGCCTATCCCGCCGGGACGAGCCTCGCGGACTATGGACGGTTCCACGCGCAGTGGCGTCGCGTCAACCCGACGCCGGGGTGGGCAGACCCGGCGGTGCGCTGGGAAGAGAACCCGGAGCCTTTCCGCCAGGCGTGGGCAACGCCGAACCTGGATGGACGACAGAATTACGTCATCCTCGAAGCCGAGGGCGCGGGGCATTACGTCGGCTGTCACCTCGACATCGACTGTTTTTCGCGGCAGGCGAATGACTGGTATGGCGAAGGCGACGACATGATCTTCATCGACGGCGCGGCGCTGCCGAGCCTGTACGGGACAGGCACCGAGGATTATTTCAACACGGCGTTCTCGCCGACGGAGACATACAGCGCGCCGTACCATGGCGTGATTTTGTATCAGGGGACGGACGACTGGCGCTGGCGCGGCAAGAACACGTCGTATCGCTATCACGTCGAAGACCCCATCTTCTTTGAGAAATCGATCCGCGTCACCATTGAGCACGGGCACGCGAACAAGCTGACCAACGACTATTCCTCGACTGCCTACTGGTATCAGACCGAGCCGCACGCGCCGTTCCCGACTTTCTTGCCCGTCGAGCAGCGCCTTCCGCGACTGTAATCATGCTGGAGAATACGCGCGCGGAACGCCTGTCTCTGAACGGCGAATGGCAGATCGAGATCGCCGGGCAGTCGGGTTTGGTTCAGGTGCCCGGCGTGTGGGAATTGCAGGGCTATCCCGCCGACGCCGAGGAAGCGGTTTATACGCGCGCCGTCGTAGTACCGGTGGATTGGACAGGCGCGCAAATTTATCTCCGGTTTGGAGCGGTGAGCTACCGCGCCGAGGTAGTGGTCAATGGCATCCAGGTCGGCGTTCACGAGGGGTTGTGGACACCGTTCGAATACGACATTACGGATGTGGTCGACTTCGGGAATGAGAACTGCCTTGAGCTTCGCATAGTCAAGTCAAGCCCCACGGAACACGGACGGTATCCATACCGGGATGTGCTCGTCGGTTTTCTTCCGTATGTCGCGACCACGTTCGGCGGTCCGTGGCAGGACGTTGAGCTTATCGCGCACCGAACGCCCGCGATTCAACTGAATCGACTCGAAGCTGACAGGCGAACGGGAGAGGTCACGATCAGCGTCGAGATTCACGGGAACGTCGCTACATGGCTGGACTACCGCTACTGGATTGAAATTACGAGTCAAGAGGGCAGGGTGGTCTCACAGGGGCGCTATCCCGCGGAGCCAATTGTAAGCTGGTCGCTGCGCGTATTAGAGCCGGAACTGTGGTCGCCCGAACACCCGGCGTTGTATACGGCATCGTTACGTCTCCTGCGGGGCGATACAGTCGTGACAGAAGTACGGAGGAATTTCGGCTTCCGGGAGCTTCGCGCCGAGGGAGAAGACCTCCTTCTGAACGGTGAACGG
>CALMDI010000887.1 GCA_937864975.1 uncultured Chloroflexota bacterium
TCTCCGGCAGCGACCGCGCCCGCAAGGTGTTCGCCACCGAGGCCGACAACAGCGCCGCGCCGACGCCGTGGCCCGAGACGTCGATCAGGTACACCGCGAAGTGGTCGGGGTCGACCCAGCCGTAGCCGAAGAAGTCGCCGCCGAGCTGCGACGACGGCTCGAACCGCCAGCGCGCCCGGAGGACGTGCGCCTGATCCCCGATGGCAATACTAACGTGATCGAGGCGCGCGTGCTGGCGCAGGTTTACATGGGTACCTACACGCAGGTGCAACTGGACGTGCAGGGGCACAAGTGGCTGGCGCATGGTCCGGCGGATTTCCGAACGCAGGTCGGCGGCACGATTCGGATTCAACTGCCGAAATCGCGTATCTGGCTGCTGCCCGCCGAATGAGTATGAAGCCTATGGAGACCAGCCGACTCTTTAAGAAGGTTTATGGCTGCCTGCTTGGCGGCGCGATTGGCGACGCGCTCGGCGGTCCGGTGGAGCATTGGACGCCGGAGCAGATTCGCGAAACCTACGGTGGCAACCTGGATCGCTTCGTGCCGTATGACCGCCCGCCCAGCCATCACGGGCAATTTGGCGAGGGCGAGCGACTCGGCGCATACACCGATGACACGCGCCTCAAGCACCTGTACTGCGAGGCGATCATCCATGCCGGGGGCAAACCGCGGGCGGGCGACCTTGCTCACGTCCTCGCGCGAGCCTACCACCGCGCCCCCGACGCCATGACCGAGGGGTTCGTCGAAGAATATTACCTGAAGGCGATCTGGGGACGTGACAAGGTGATCTTCGGCGGCGAGCCGACCAACGGCGCGATCATGGCGAACTCGCCGCTTGGACTGATTGCGGCGTGCCGCCCCGACGAGGCGTACCAGTTGGGGTTCGATCTGGCATTCGTCACCGACGGTCACGCCAAAACCGCTGCCGCGATGATGGTCGCGGCGATTGCCGAAGCGATGCGCCCGAACGCCACGGTTGACGGCGTGATCGAGGCGGCGCGCGCCGCTCATTTGCGCTTTGCCCGCCGCCGTGAAGGCGACCACTGGCACGCGACGCCGTGGCGCTATGACCCGAACCTGACGTTTCTCGACAGGGCGCTTGTCATCGCCCGGCACGAGCGCGACGTCTTTGCGATCCGCGAGCCGCTGGTGGAACTGCTGGAATGGGGACACCTTTTTTCCGAATCGGTGCATACGCTGGTCGTCGCCCTGTCGATGTTCGTCGCGGCGGGCGGCGACGTGAAGCAGGCGATCATGGGCGCGGTGATGTACGGGCGTGACAAGGACAGCTACGCCAGCGTCGCCGGAGCTTTGGCGGGCGCGTTTCACGGCGTCGACGCGGTACCGCCCGAATGGATTCAACCGGTGATCGACGGCAACCCGGACGCCGATATGCGTGAGTATGCCCGCCGCATTATGGCGCTGATCGCGGCGGATTACCGGCAGGCGCGGCGCGATCTGGACGATTTACAGGCGCTCCTTTGATCGCCGTGTACCAATGATATTTCATCGCAGCGAATGAGGCACATGGATGGTTCGTTTCAACAAGCTTTCCGAAAATACCCTGCGCCGCCTGCTGGAGCCGCCGACTGGTCGTGTGCGGCTAATCATCGATACCGATACGCACAACGAGATTGACGACCAGTTCGCGCTCGCCTGGGCGCTGCTGTCTCAGGATCGGTTCAATATCGAGGGCGTGCTGGCGGAGCCGTACTCGCATCGCCACCACCGCGAGCCGCGCATCGAGGTCTACGATCTGCTCAAGAACGACCCGCAGGCGGTGCTGCCCGCGCACTTGCAGCGCTACCAGCGCGACGCGCTGAATATGCTTGCCATTGGCATGTCGCCGCGGGACGTTGTTTACGTCAATCCCGACGAGGGGATGGAACTGAGCTATCAGGAAATCCTCAAGGTCTATGATCTGATGAACGAGGACGCGACCGGCAAGGTGTTTCGCGGCTCGCCGGACTATCTCACGTCGCTGGACGAGCCGATTCGCAGCCCCGCCGCCGAATTCCTGATCGAGCGGGCAATGGCGAGCGAGGAACCGCTGTACGTCGCCGCCATCGGCTGCCTGACGAATGTCGCGTCGGCAATCCTCATGGAGCCGGAGATCATTCCGCGAATCGTCGTGACGTGGACGGCGTCGTATCCCTCGTGCGTGAGCCTGTCGAATCTGCCATCTCTGAACCTGGTACAGGATAAGCTCGCGTCCCAACTCCTGTTCGACTGCGGCGTGCCGCTCGTCTATCTCCCCGGCTATTACGTGGGCGAGCAGTTGAAGCTGTCGCTGCCGGACATGGAAACGTGGGTGCGCGGCAAGGGCAAGATCGGCGATTACCTGTATCACCTCTACACGCACAACCCGATTCACCCGATGGAGGGCATCAACGATCATTTCGGGCGCACGTGGGTGATCTGGGATCTCATCAACTTCGCGTGGCTGCTCAACTCGGACTGGGTGCCGTCGCAGTTGGTGCGGTCACCCATCCTGACCGACGACCTCTACTACGCGCACGCCCCGAATCGTCACTGGATACGGGAAGCCTATGCTCTCCGGCGGGACGCGATCTTCCGCGATTTCTTCGCCAAGCTGGAGAAAGCGCCTTGAAGATTCGCACGCCGTATTTCCCCATCGGTTCCAGCTACTACCCGCCGACGCACCGCCCGGAAGACTGGTCGCGCGATCTGGCGAACATGCAGCGCGCCGGGTTACGCATGATCCGCACGGCGGAACTGATTACAAGCTGGGACTACATCGAGGCGCGGCGCGGCGAGCCGGAGTGGAATTGGCTCGACCAGATTTTTGAGCTGGCGGGGCAGCACGGCATTCAGATTGTGCTAGGGACGGGTTCCTGCAACCCGCCGATCTGGATGATCGAGCAGTTTCCCGACTTGCAGCGCGTGTCCCGCGAAGGCATGAAATACCCGACGAATACCGTGTGGGGCTGGGCGTGCGTCAACAATCCGGGGCTGAGGAATGAACTGACGCGCTATCTGACGATGCTGCTGGATCGCTACAGTCAGAACCCGACGCTGTACTGCTGGCAGATCGACAACCAGATCGGTCAGGGCAACGCCTTTACCGAAGCCGAGCACTCGCACGGGCGGCGTTACGGCTACTGGTGCTACTGCGACCACTGCGCCCGGCTGTTTCGAGAGTATGTCAGGGCGAAATATCAGGATATCGACGCCCTGAACTATGCGTGGTCGTGGGACCCGACACACTACCGTTACTACGAGTGGCATCAGATACAGCCGCCGCGCTCGCTGCCCGCCGAGTGGGGCAACGGCACGGCATGGCTCGACTTTCGCGTGTTCGTACAGAAGTCGATTGCCGATTACGTGCGGATGCAGCACGACCTCATTAAAGCTTATGACCCGCAGCAGTTGACGATGCATAATCTGTATGACTGCCTGCGTCCCGATCTCGGCGCGCGCAACGAGCCGAACCACTGGGATATCGGCGGCATCACGGACATCATCGGGCACGACATCTATCCGTCCGAGAACAACTTTCGCAAAGACCCGTCGTTTTCGTCGTGGTTCTTCGATTTCGCCTATTCGGTAGCGCATCACAACCACAAAACGATGTGGGTGCCCGAACTGGAAAGCGGTCCCATCGGCGGTTTCTCGGCGGGACCGAACTTCGCGACCGGACCGCTCGACATCAAGCGCTTTAACATCGCCTGTCTGGGACACGGCGCGAAGTGTATGTTGTATCAGGGCTATCGCGACTGGAACTTCATTCCGCTGACGTGGGGCGCGCTGGTCGATTTTCACGGCGAGCCGACCGCTCGCTATCATGCCGCCGCCGAGGTGTGCCGCGTCGTCCGCGAGCATGAAGACTTCTTCCTCGACGCCCTGCCTCCGCAGGCGCAGATCGCGCTCTACCACAGCCACGAAAACGTGATCGTCCTCGATGGGCAGGCGAACGAGAAATTTCTCTACCGCGCGCTGCGGGGCGCGCACACGGCGCTCTGGGAAGCGGGCTACACGCTTCAGTTCGTCGAGCCTCGCTTCCTCGGCGCGGACACGGCGCAGTATAAGGTCATCGTACTGCCTTTCGTTATGCACCTGCCGCAAAGCCACGCGGACGGGCTGCGCGAGTTTGTCGCGGGCGGCGGTACGCTCGTCGGCTTTGCGAAGCTCGGACACGTGGACGAAAAGGGCTGGGCATGGAATGACCGACCGGGCGCGGGGCTGACGACGCTGTTTGGCGCGAAAGAAACGCACATCGAGGTCTTCCGCGAGTCGCACCGCAAGCTCACGATTCAGGTCGAGCCGGGGAATCCGCTGTTTGAGGGCATTGAGGCGGAGACGATTCAGGGGTACTGGCATCGACAGGAATTCGAGCTTGCGGACGATGTGGATGCGCTGGCGCGGTTTGTGGACGGCGCGCCCGCGATCCTCCGTCGCCCCTACGGCAAAGGCTACGCGGTTCTGGTAGCGACGCAGTTAGACATGGCATACTGGGAAGCGCGCGACCCGGCGCTGCGCCAGCTATTCGACAACCTGATGCGCCTGTCCGGTGTCCATAAAGATGTGCTCGTGTCCAGCGTCGAAGCGGATTACGCCCGGCGGCGGGTGGATGCTCACCTGCTCTCGAACGGCGCGCAGCACGCCGTCCTCGTGAATAACGAGGGCGAAGAACCGGTCGACGTGACCATCACGGTTCCGGCGGCAGCGTCCGCGGCGGGCGCTCGTGAGGGCTTTTCAGGGCAGGCGCTCCTGCTCCGCCAGACCAACGGCGCTCAGTTTACGCTGCATCTTCCCGCGGAAGACGGCGCGATTGTGATGTTGTCGTAAAGGGATTGTACGGATGGTCACGTTTCGGTCGATGATGGACATCACGCGCGACGAGTGGCTGGACGCGATGAAGCTCTCCGCCGACGAAATCCCTCACGCCGTGATCGTGGAGGGAAGCTGGTGGCGGCAGCAGCGCACCGACTGGCGGCTTGGCTACCTGTCGGACGTGCGGGAGTTGGAGTTTCCCGACATTTTCTGGGGACGCTGGCACGGT
>CALMDI010000888.1 GCA_937864975.1 uncultured Chloroflexota bacterium
GAGATGAACGGCGCGGATCAGTGCTGCGGGTTCGGCGGGCTGTTCTCGGTGAAGATGCCGCAGATCAGCGGGGCGATGCTGAGCGACAAAATCGACAATATCGAGGGCAGCGACGCCGACGTGATCGTGACGGGCGACGCGGGCTGCATCACGCAGATGAACGGCGGCTTGACGCGCAACGACAAGTCGAAGCGCGTCGTTCACATCGCGGATTTACTGGCGCAGGGACTTCGCCAGTCCGCCGCGTCGGAATAAAACGCATTCATCACACGTCGAGTCCCGCCGCGCGGGCGGCTTCTGTCTCTTTGACCAAGCCTGCCACGTCGTCCAGCGTCACGTAAACCGTATCGACCGCCTGCAAGCCGAACGCCCGCGCGTGCAGGACGACCGCGCCGCGGGCGTAAAAAATCTCCCAGCCTTCCGGCGTGCGCGTCGCCCCCACGTCCCCCGCGAAGTCCTCGCCGCCGAACATCAGCGCGTCCAGCCGCGCGCTGCTCCCGGCAATCTCGCGCAGGTTGAGGACGCCGCGCGCCGTCTCGATCATCGCCAGCAGGCGAATTGTCCCGCGCGGCTTGCCCCGCATATCTTCTTCGGCGGCAAGCCGGTCGGCAACGGCGTGGACTTCGCCCGCGGTTTCGACTTTCGGCAAGACATAACCATCGGGCATCGCGCTCACCGTCGCGGCGAAGTCATCCTGCCAGAGCGTGCCGCTGATCGGGTTCAGGCGCACGAGGCGTTCGGTGCGCCCAAAGGGCACCTCCGGCAGCGCAGCGGCGACTGTCGCGCGCGCCGCCGTTTTGTTGTTGAGCGCGACGCCATCTTCCAAGTCGATAATCACCGAGTCGACGCCGAGCGCAGCGCCCTTTTCGATCTTGCGGCGGTCATCGCCCGGCATGAACAGCAGCGCGCGGCGAATATGCATCAGTCGTTTCCTTTCAAATACAAAAGCGTAACGCAGAGGCGCAAAGGTCGCAGAGACGCAGAGAGTAAAAGTTCTCTGCGTCTCTGTTTCTCTGCGCCTCTGCGTTGAGTTTTTGATCTCTGCTCTAAACCTCGACTATCACCCCTTCGTTCGGGCGCAGGTGCAGCGTGTGGAGATCGACCTGTTCCTCGCGGTCGAGCAGCGTCGAGAGGATAAGCTGCCCCATATTGCTTTCAGTCACGTCCGGCAGCGCGAGCGTCTGCGCTTCGCCCGAAAAATTCAGCGCGATCAGGCGGCGCTGGTCGGTAGTCTCACGGAGATAGACGAAACAATGGTCGTCCGCTTCCAGCAGCGGGCGGTAGCTGCCCAGCGACAGCGCGGGTGTCCGACGTCGATAGCCCAGCAGACGATGATACAGCGTCAGAATCGAGTCCGGTTTCGCCCGCTCTGCCTCGACGTTGACCGTCTCGTAATTATTCGCCAGCGGCAGCCACGGCTCGACAGTCGAAAATCCGGCGTAGGGTGCGTTCGACCACTGCATCGGCGTGCGCGCCACGTCGCGCGTAAACCCCGGCAGGTTCTTCCCCTGCGGGTCTTTCACCTGGTGCTGCGGGATCGTGACGTTTTCCATCCCTAATTCTTCGCCGTTATAGATAAACGGCGTGCCGCGCAGGGTCAGCAGCAGCATGGCGGCGACGCGCGCCTGCTCCCAACCGAGGCGCGAGGCGAGGCGGTGCTGGTCATGATTGCCGAGCACGTAATTCGGAAAGCCGTGCGGCGGAATCGCCGCGTCGTAGGCGGTGACGAACTGGCGAACCGTCCGCGCTGCCCAGTGCTGCAGCATCAAGCCGAAGTTAAAGGGTAGGTCAAGCTCGTCGCTCTCGTAGTCGCCATAATAAGGCGCGATCTGGTGCGGGTCGTCGAAATACTGAATCTCGCCAATGCTCACACGGTTTTCGTAGGCTTTGATGACGCGCTGAAATTCTTTAATCAGGTCGTGAATGCCGTCGTACCGTTCGCTGTAGACGCGAAGGAACGCGCGAGTGGGGTTGTCGCGCCCCTGCACGTAATCTGGGTTCGGCGGGTTATCGCGTAGGAGCGGGTCTTTCATCATCCGGTCGACCACGTCGATACGGAAGCCATCGACGCCGCGTTCCAGCCAGAAGCGCAGGTCGTTCCACACGGCGTGCTTGACCGCTTCCGTCCGGTAGTTCAGGTCGGGCTGCTCCGGCAGAAAGTTATGCAGGTAATACTGCCCGGTTTTCTCGTCCAGCGTCCACGTCGGACCGCCGAAGTAGGCGATCCAGTTATTCGGCGGGTCGTCATCCGGGGTCGGATCGACCCAGATATACCAGTCCCGTTTGGGGCTGGTGCGCGCCGCGCGCGATTCCAGAAACCACGGATGCAGGTTCGACGTATGATTCGGCACAAAATCCATGACGACTTTAAGACCGCGCGCGTGAGCTTCCCGCACGAGGGCGTCGAAATCGTCCATCGTGCCGAAAATGGGGTCAATCGCCGTAAAATCGGAGACGTCGTAGCCGAAGTCCGCCATCGGGGACTCGTAAATAGGCGAGAGCCAGAGCGCGTCCACGCCGAGCCACGCCAGATAATCCAGCCGCGCCGTGATGCCTGCCAGGTCGCCAATGCCGTCGCCATTGGAATCCTGAAAACTGCGCGGGTAAATCTGGTAGATCACCCCGGTTTTCCACCACGGCGCGCTGAGGCGCGAATCGTTCATCGGCATCTCCACTATGAGGACTGAGGTTAAAGAAGGTTCGAGGGCTGAGTAAAGGTTAATTGGACGAACGGCTGAGGAAGCGTTCGAGTTTCCACTTCGCCCTCAGTCCTCAGTCCTCGACCCTTCCTCCTTTTTGGGCGCGTTTTCCAGGCGCAAAACGATCATCTGTACGTCGCCAGCCGTCCCGGCGACGCCAATGCCCATGAGAATGATCGCAAGCCATGCCAGCGCCGCCTGTGCGAGCGTATGCGCGTTCAGCAGCGCCAGCACGCCGAGTAGGGCAGCGCCGCCAAACACCAGCGCGGGCAGCCCGGCGACGAACACGTACTGCCCCGTCGTCAGGTCGTCCGGCACGTCCACGTGCAGCCCGGTCGCGCGCACGGCGCGCCGCCCGATGAGCCACAGGGCGAGCACATGAAGCGCCTCGTGCGGATAGCCGTAGAGACGTCGCAGCAGTTCCATCGTGCGTCCATTGTATGTCGCGTCAGTATAGCGCGAATTCCCCGGCGGCATCAGGATATGGCTTCGTAGGGGCGACCGGCTCGGTCGTTCATTTTTCTCTCGTCACGCGCGGTCATTGAGAATATCGAGCATCGCCGCGTGCAGCCTGCCGTTGCTCGTGACGACGTTCGCCCCGGTATAACACTCGGTCGTCTGACCCGCGAAGTCGGTTGCCGTGCCGCCTGCCTCCTGCACGCACAGGATGCCCGCCAGCACGTCCCACGAGTTAATGCCTGTCTCCCAGAAGCCGTCGAGCCGCCCGGACGCCACGTAGCACATATCCAGCGCGGCGGAGCCGAGGCGGCGCAGGTCGCGGCTGCGGGTCATGAACTGCTCCCAGTAGCGCATATTTTCGCGGGCGCGCGTTTTGTCGCTGGAAAAACCGCTGGCGAACAGCGCCCGGTCGAGCCGATCGGTTGTGCTCACGCGCACGGGCGCGCCGTCGAGCGTCGTGCCGAAGCCGCGCGCCGCGCTGAACAATTCGCGCGTGACGGGATTATAAACAACGCCGACCAGCGGGTTAAGCGCCGGGTCGGTCAGCGCGATACTGACCGAGAAATAAGGCAGATTGTGGGCAAAGTTGGTCGTGCCATCGACCGGATCGATGTACCAGAAATAATCACTCGTGCCGCCGCTCAGATCGGTGCCGCCGCCTTCCTCGCTGACGATGTGATGATCGGGGAAGCGCTCGCGCAGCGCGGCGACGATGACCGCTTCGGAGGCTTTATCGCCTTCCGTGACAATGTCGTAGATGTTGCGCTTGGTCGTCTCCGTATGTGGCTGCGCCCAGTAGCGCATGAGCACGTCGCCCGCCTGACGCGCGACCCTTTCGGCAGTCTGGCGAATTTGCTGTAAATCCATCGGCGGTTCTCCTCAAACAAGAAAGACCCTCTCTCGATGGAGGGTCTTCACAGGTGCTTCCTTGTCCCGCAGGCTTCGGGAAGCGGCTGCCCCTTCGCCGGGGTGATCGGCGCTTCCAGCAGCGCCATTTTATCTCACTATGATTTTGTTGCGAATAACTCACGACGGAAGGTTCGCCGGAGCGCGCCGAGCCTGCTAAACCATCACGACAGCACTGGCTTGTTTCCCTTTTGGACCGTCGGTAATCTCGAATTCGACGCGGTCACCGGCTTCCAGCTTGCGATAACCGGCTCCCTGAATCGCGGTGTAATGGACGAAGATGTCGGGACCATTTTCCGGCGTGATAAAGCCGTAGCCCTTTTCGGCGCTAAACCACTTGACCACCCCATTCATGCGTTGAGACATGCCCTTGCAAACTCCATCTGTGCTCGACGTGCGAACCGCCCGCGCCGCGTCCGGTGGACGCGAGGATAGCGAAAACCACCCTCCAGGCGAAAGCTACGCAAACAGAATATGCGATTTTTCGGAGGCTTGTCAAGCAGGCGCACGCACAGCGAAACGGGGCGTTTTTTGGGCGAAAGGCACGAGGACAGACGACTCATCGGGCGCACATTCACTCCGGTTTCTGAGTCGCCATCACGATGTCGTGCAGCTCTTCAAAGGCGCGCTCCAGCTCCCGCGCCTCGAAGCGCATCTGTCCGACGGCTCTGAGGAGCGGCTCTACGTCTTCAACCATCGTCTCGGCAAGCTGCCATTGCAGGTCTTTTTCCTTTGTGCCTGCCATCGCCTCTGACGAGAACCCTGAAAAGAGGGCTGCATATGCCCGCTCGCCATCGTCCATTGTTGACCGCATCACGTCGAGCAGTTCCCGAAAGCGCATAATCTCCTGCCGGACTTTCTCAATCTCCTCAGACGTTGCCACAACTCATTCTCCATAACTATGTTTACCGTGATTGCTAGTCGGGCAACCCCACCCCGTCTCGCTTGCGCGGGGGTCC
>CALMDI010000889.1 GCA_937864975.1 uncultured Chloroflexota bacterium
GATTGCCCAGCACGATCTGGAAATCGCGCACCGCAGCCATCTCGGGACCGGGCTCAACGTGCCGCTGTCCACCCGCGGTTCGCTGGCGAGCGTCAACGCTCTGAGTTCCGCGGTGACGGACGTCGACCAGGACGTGGCGGTGGCGGCGACGAGGCTCGATCTACTGGCGCCGAAGAGCGACGAGCTCCTTCGCCGGCTCGATGCACTCCTGTCCACGAGGGTGAAACAAACGAGCGTCGACGACTGGCGTGGAACCTTGCGCAACCTCGATCGGGAGGTGGCGGACGTGGATTCGAAGCTCGGAGTCCTTCAGACCAGGATCCGGCAGGAAGCTGCGAATGAACGTGCTGAAATTTTCGTTGAGCTGGCGCAGGGCTTCGGTGGCAATCGTATCGAAGACAATCGACGATTTGCCGGAGCCTGAGACGCCGGTAAAGATGGTGATTTTGCGCTTGGGAATCCTCAGCGACACATCCTTCAGATTGTTTTCCCGCGCCCCACGAATTTCGATATATTCCTGCGTCAAGTTGCTCTCCTTAACCTTGTCATGCCGACGTTCCTGCGTCATCTATCGGGTCTAGCCGCTTTACAGGCAGCAAACCCGGTAACGCTATATGCTGGAAGTTGCCAGTTTGTGAATTAAATGCCAAAGGGACACGAGCGTGGGGAATCAAGAGGAAGTGGTGTAGGGGCGCGCGAGTGCGCCCTTTTCAAAATCACCAACGGCTCATCACCACTGTTACCAGATTCGTTCCTGCCAGCGCGCCCGTTCCTCTGTCTCCGCCCGTTCCCAAACCGCTTCCGCCGCCTTCGCGATCAGCAGGTTGGTGGAACGGCTGCTCCAATGCCGCGTGATTTCGTGGAACAGCGGTATGGGACTCATCGCCTGCCGCAGCATCGAAAACTGGTTCCGCAGGCAGTAGGGCTGGCGTGTCGCGCGGAAAGCGGCATAGCGCAGCAGCGCCTGTCGTGAGGTCGCAAATGTATCCCGGTGAGCATCCACGTGCGCCGCGAACGTCGCAGCCGCTTTTAGAACATCCTCTCGCAGCACGTCACCCATTGGTGTGACTCCCTTCCATCTGTGCAGCCCCTTTCCGCTCGACATGCCTATAGACCTCAGAAGCAAGCCGCTCGGCGTGCTCAACCTCGGCGGCGGACAGCGGCGCGGGGATAAAGTCGATCTCGAACGACTCGACAAACCCCGCGACCATTGCCTCTGCCGCGCTTTCCCAACTCACCGCTCTGCCGCCAAGCGCCTGTTCCAGCGTCGCCGCGCGCGCCCGCACGCCCGCCTTCGCCGCTTCTCGCGCGGTGGCGTTCGGGTATGCCAGCGCGTCACAAATTCGCGCGATGTCGCCCGCGAGCGGCAGCGAGCCGTGCTGCAAGACACCGCCCCTGCGCCGCGTCTGCGCCGAGCCGATCAGCTTGCGTCCGCCGCTCGTAATCTCGTAATGGGATAGCGCTTCAAAACACGCCGCGCCCGTCTCGCGCGTCCTGGCGGCGCGGCGCTCCGCAGTTACCTGCGCGCCGAGATGTTCCAGTCCTGTAATGAGCGCGCGGCTCAGCCGCCGGTAGCTGTCCAGAATACCCCCCCCCGCCAGCGGGTCGTCTGCCGGGAGCGCGACGCTGTAGGTCAGCTCGTCCGCGTGCAAAATCGCTCGACCGCCTGTCGGACGGCGCACGACCTCCCAGCCCAACGCCGCAGCCCGCTCAAAGTCCACGTCCGTGGATTTCTGCGCGTAGCCGAGCGACAGGCAGGGCGGCGACCACGCATACAGTCGCAGCGTCGGCGGCTGATCCCTCGCCGAAACCGCCGTGAGAATCGCCTCGTCCACCGCCATCTTCCGGACCCCTCGCGCCGGGCCCTCGTCGATCCGCCCCCCTCCCCGCCCCACCGCCCCCCCCCTCCACCCCCCC
>CALMDI010000890.1 GCA_937864975.1 uncultured Chloroflexota bacterium
CAGGTTCTCCCTCCCCGAAATCGGGGAGGGAGACAGAGGGTGGGGTTTCGCGTCAGAACTAGCAATCAAGGTAGAGATCTGTCTGGGCATGAATAAGCTCTCTTCGTAAAATGGTTTCTTCAGACTTCAAAAAGACACTCGAACCGATTTGTAATGACCTGTAATATTTTTTAATTACAACATATTGTAACTACAAATTAACGAGTTTTGCGCTGCTTGTCAAGGAGTTGCCATTGGCAGACCGCTAATGCCGCTGATGCGCTCGGCGGCGCGATAGACCGCCGCCTCGACCGGCAACTGGTCGGTCAGCGCCAGCTCGACCATTTCCTGAAACTGGCGGGAAACTTTGTCATATTCAGGCAGGGTGGGGCGGTTCACCGAATCGATGAAAAGATGCCGGGTTCGATTCAGGAATCCGTGCGCTTCCGGCTGGATTGCCTGCGCGATGGACATGCGGCTGGGCTGCTGACCGGTTTGTAGGCTGAATGACTTCATTACCTGGGGGCTGAGGACGCATTCGAGCAGTGCGAGGGCTGCTTCGGGGTGCTGTGACTGGCGATAGATACCATAGGTCATGCCGCCGACGAGGGTGGTGACGTCACCGTCCGGCGCTGCGGGAAGGGGCGCGAGTCCAACCCGGTCGAGAAACGTGGACAGGTCCCATCCCGCGAACGATTGAATCAGAAAACTTTCATAGGTGCCGCCGAACGACAGGGCGACTTCCCCGTTCGCGAATGCCTGTGCAGCGCCGTCCCAGGGAAGCTGAACCACGCCGGGCGACGCCAGTGCTTCGACGTGAATGAGATTCTTGAGGAACCGAAGCAGGTCGGACGTGCTGCGGCTGTTCAAGACGACCTGGTCGTCGCGAACAATATCGCCGCCCGCGCTTCGCAGCATGGGCAGCAGTTGGTAGGTCGTCGTCTCGCCACCCGCTTTCCCGCCGACAAACGCAATGGGATAGCGACTGAGTCCGTAGCAGGAACGCACGTGCTGGTCGCGGAAGCGCTTCCCAACGGCGATTAATTCATCCCACGTCGCGGGCGGCGCGAGTCCTTCGGAAGCAAACCAGTCTCGCCGGTACCAGAGAACCGTCGCGTCGGCGTTGGTGGGAACGCCATACTGGTGACCGCGGAAGCTGTTGGCTTGGAGGAGCGACGGATAAAAATCGGACTGAACCGCTTCTGTCCAGCGCGCATCAATTTCAGACAGGGGATAGAGGAAATTTCGGTGGGCGAATTCGGGCACCCAGACAGAATCCATGACCGAGATATCCGGCGCCTGCCCATGTGCAACCACGACCATAAGCTGATCGTGCAGTTGGTCAAGCGGAATCGAGATGATATCCAGATGCACCGGCGCCTGGGGACGGCGCTCGTTCAACAATTGCGCTGCCGCGTCGAGTGGCGCCTTCCACCGGGCATCCGGGGTGATGACGCGGAGGGTTGTGCTTCTCACCTCACGCGCGGCGACGGTTGTTCCACGACGAGTCTTACGGGTCAAAACACCTTCCCGCGCCAGCTCGAGGAGGGCTTGGCGGACAGGCGTGCGACTGATCTGATAGCGCTGGCAAAGTTCATCTTCGGTCGGCACCCGATCTCCAGGCTGCAGCTCGCCCCGTTCGATCTGCCGCTGAATCAGGAGCTTAAGCTGGTAATAAATCGGGATCGGGATCGATTGATCGATATCGTCCATGAGACCTATTGCATATTATCATTACAATATGACAATGTTAGAGGGGTTTATCGGCGGTGTCAATTCGGCGCGGCGAAAGCGACACACTTACTTCCTCACTGGTCTGGTGAACTCCGCTGAGGTTCAAATGCGAATGGCTTATCGTCTGAGAATTGCCACAGCGTTACCAACGTGGTTGGCAATCGAGCGTAACGACGTTACTATGGCAGGCGGCTCGTTTCCCACTGACTACGGACGTAGACGATGACGATCAGCAATGCGAATACGGCACTCACGGTCGTAACCCCGGCAGAGACGCCAAGCCTTTCGTTTGACCTGCCGGAATTGACGGTGGGCATCGCCGAGTACCCGGAAGGACCTACGGGGTGTACGGTGCTTCGCTTTGCCCGCGCGCTCAGAACGGCGGTCGATGTCCGCGGCGGCTGGGTGGGCATGACGCAGGCGTTCACGGTCTGTGATGCGATTTGCCTGACCGGTGGTTCCCTGATCGGGCTGGAGTCTGTGTATGGCGTGATGGCGGGAATCCTGGCGGAGCGGGAGTATTCGCTGGCGCAGGGAAATCCGGTCGTCAATGGCGCGGTCATTTACGATTATCGATTTCGCGCGAACACGATTCACCCCGACATGGCGCTCGGACGCGCGGCACTGGACGCGGCGCGAACCGGCGCCTTCCCGCTCGGCTCGCGGGGCGCGGGGCGCTCTGCAAGCGTCGGCAAGGTTTACGACTACAGTCGCGCGGAAAGCGGCGGGCAGGGCGCCGCCTATCGCCAGATACGCGATGTGCAACTGGCGGTGTTCACGGTGGTCAACGCGCTCGGCGTGATTGTCGACCGCGCCGGGCAGGTCGTTCGCGGGAATCTTGACCCCTCGACCGGTCGGCGCTCGGACTTCGCCCACGAGGCAGCAACGCTGACCTACGATTCTGCCTCGCGCAGCACAGTCCCGGAGAACACGACGCTAACGGTTGTCGTGACGAATCAGAAACTGGACGACTTCTCGCTTGGGCAGCTTGGACGCCAGGTGCATGGCAGCATGGCGCGCGCCATCCAGCCGTTTCACACCGCCCGCGATGGCGACGTGCTGTACGCCGTGACGACGGATGAGGTGGACGGATTGCCGCTGACCTCACTCGGCATTCTCGCCGGCGAGCTTGCCTGGGACGCGGTGCTGTCTGCTGTGGAGCACGCCACGTAGCGGGCATCCACAGGACGAGGCTACGAACCTGTCAGGCGAGGGCTGCTCGCGTAAACCTCAAGGATTGTCCTCAGCTTCTGCACGCCCAGGCTGATTCCCTGTTTGGACGCGCCCGCGTAGCCCAGGGCAAGCCCGTTGCGCGTGGGATATTCCATGCATAATCTGGAGACCGGAATAACTTCGACGCCGACTCGCTCGCATTCCGCCGCGATGACATGGTCGGGAACAGCATCCGGCAGCCAGCCGACGACGTGCATCCCCGCGCTGAAGGCGGGGCTCGCGGAGCAGGGGCACGAGCTCGGCGACGTCAGGCATCTCCTGCTCTCGCACATCCACCTCGACCACGCGGGCGCGGCGGGCGCGCTCGTGCGCGATCACCCTGAGCTCCAGGTGTGGGTGTCGGAGGTCGGCGCGCCGCACCTCGTCGACCCGGCCAGGCTCGAGAGGAGCGCGCGGCGGCTCTACGGTGAGTCGTTCGATGCGCTCTGGGGTGAGCTCGCGCCGGTGCCGTCGGGGAACGTGCGGGTCGCGGGCACCCGTGCCGCCGGGCTCGAAGCATTCCCGACGACGGGACACGCGTCGCATCACATCTCGTTCTTCGACGGCTCGACGCTGTACGCGGGCGACGCGGCCGGCGTCCGGATCCAGCCGGGCCGCACGGTGCTGCCGCCGACGCCGCCGCCGGACGTCGACGTCGAGGCCTGGTACCGGACGCTCGACGCGATCGAGCGGCGCGCCCCCGAGCGGCTCGCGCTCGTCCACTTCGGCGTCGCCGACGACGTCTCGCGCCACCTGGCCGAGCTGCGCGAGCGGCTCGACGAGTGGGCGCGGCGCGTCGAGGACGGGATGGGCGAGGACGAGTTCGTCGCAGCCGCGCGCGGAGACCTCCCCGACGGCGAACGCGACGACTACGACCGCGCGATGCCGTTCTGGCAGTCCTACCACGGCCTGCGCCGGTACTGGGACACCCGGGAGGAGCGTGCGTCGTAGCGCCGCGCCGCTGCGCGAGCGCGAGTTCCGCCTCCTCTTCGCCGGCCGCACGGTCTCGCTCGTCGGCGGCGCGATCGCGCTCGTCGCGCTCGCCTTCGCCGTCCTCGACCTCACCGGCTCGAAGACCGACCTCGGCCTGATCCTCGCCGCGCGGGAGATCCCGCTGATCGTCTTCCTGCTCGCCGGCGGGATCTGGGCCGACCGGCTGCCGCGCAACGTGGTCATGGTCGGGGCGAACGTGGTCAGCGCGCTGGCGCAGGCCGCAGCGGCGGCGCTGCTCGTCACCGGCCGGGCCGAGGTCTGGCACCTGGCGGCGCTCGCGGCGGTCAACGGCGGGTCGTCCGCGTTCTTCTTCCCCGCCTCGGCCGGGATCGTCCCGCAGACCGTCCCCGCCTCGCTCCTCCAGCAGGCGAACGCGCTGCTCCAGCTCGCGATGAACACAGCGATGATCGGCGGCGCGGCGATGGCAGGCTTCCTCGTCGCCGGCCTCGGGCCGGGCTGGGCGATCGCGATCGACGCGGCGACGTTCCTGCTCGCGGCGTTCCTGATCGCCCTGATGCGTCTGCCCGAGGTCGTCCGCGAGCAGGCGTCGAACTTCGTGCAGGACCTCGCGGCGGGCTGGCGCGAGTTCAGGTCTCGCGCGTGGCTCTGGTCGATCGTGCTCCAGTTCTCGCTGCTGCTGATGTCCGTCATGGGAGCGTTCCTCGTCCTCGGCCCGGTGGTCGCGGACGAGGAGCTCGGCGGGCCGAAGGCGTGGGGCGCGATCCTCACCGGCTGGTCTGCCGGCCTCGTGCTCGGCGGCCTGATCGGGCTGCGCTTCCGGCCGCGCCGGATGCTGCTCGCGGCGACGTTCGGGATCCTCGCGTTGCCGCTGCCGCTCGTCGCGCTCGGCTTCCCGCTCTCGGTTCCCGCGATCGCGGCGGTCGCGTTCGTGGCCGGAGTCGGGAACGAGATGTTCGGCCTGCTCTGGCACACGACGATGCAGCAGGAGATCCCGCCGGACAAGCTCTCGCGCGTCTACTCCTACGACGCGCTCGGCTCGATCGGCCTGGTGCCGGTCGGCTACGCGCTCGCCGGCCCGGCCGCCGAGGCGTTCGGGACGCGTGCGACGCTCTGGGGGGCGGCCGCGATCGGCGGCGGCGTCACGCTCGCCGTCCTCCTCGTGCGCGACGTGCGGACGCTCGAGCGGCGGTCAGCTCCAGCCGGTGACGAGCCAGCGCCTGCCTGAGAACCGCCAGAGCATCAGCGCCAGCCGGACGCAGATCAGCACGACGAGCGCGGCCCAGACGCCAACGATCCCCCAGTCCAGCCAGAGCGCGACGAGCGAGACGGCCGCGCAGGCCGCGAAGGCGACGACCATCGACCACATCAGGAAGCGGCCGTCGCCGGCGCCGATCAGGATCCCGTCGAGCGCGAAGACGGCGCCGTTCAGCGGCTGCATCAGCGCGAAGAGGATCCAGATCGCCTGCACGCGCTCGACCACCGCCTCGTCGCTCGTGAACGCGTAGGGCAGCACGCCTTCGAGGGCGAGCATCACCGCGCCGAAGACGATCCCCGCGTAGACCGAGAGCCAGATCATCCGCACGCTCGCCGCGTAGGCGCGCTCGGTGTCGCCTGCGCCGAGGCCGCGGCCGACGATCACCTGGCCCGCGATCGCGATCGCGTCGAGCACGAAGGCGAGGAAGATCCAGAGCTGGAACGCGATCTGGTGCGCGGCCAGCGAGGCGTCGCCGAAGCGCGCGATCACGGCTCCGGCGAGCGTGAACGCGGAGAGCAGCGCGGCGGTGCGGACGAAGATGTGCCGCCCGATCACGAGCAGGCGGCGCATCAGGCGACGCGACGGCGAGGTGTCGCCGCCCGCGGCCCGCACGAGCACGACGACGAACGCGGCGCCCATCCCCGCCTGCGCGATCACCGTGCTCCACGCCGAGCCCTCGATCCCCCAGCCGAAGCCGTAGACGAAGAGGGGCTCGAGGACGACGTTGACGAGGTTCGCGGCGATCACGATCACGAGCGGCGTGCGCAGGTCGGCGATCCCGCGCAGGTAGCCCTGGCCTCCGAGCGCGAGGAACGCGAACGGGAGCCCGAGCGCCGCGATCCGCATGTACGAGACCGCGTAGCCGGCCGTCTCCCCCTCGCCGCCCATCAGCTCCGCGATCGCGGGCGCGAACGCGAGCACGCCCGCGGCGATCGCGATCCCGAAGCCCAGCGAGAGCCAGAGGGCCTGCGCGCCGAGCCGGTTCGCGACGCGCGACTCCCCGGCTCCGGATGCGCGGCCCACCTGCGCGGTCGTGCCGTACTGGAGGAAGTTGAAGACGCCGAAGAGCCCCGTGAGGACGGTCGCGGCGATCGCGAGCGCCGCCAGCTGCGGCCGGCCGAGGTGGCCGACGATCGCCGTGTCGACGAGGAGGTAGAGCGGCTCCGCCGCGAG
>CALMDI010000891.1 GCA_937864975.1 uncultured Chloroflexota bacterium
TTCAGATTCTTGCCGATACCCACGGGAATACCATCCATCTGGGCGAGCGCGAATGCTCGATCCAGCGCCGCCACCAGAAGCTGGTCGAGGAAGCGCCCAGCCCGTTCATGGACGACGATCTACGCCGACGCATGGGCGAGATGGCGGTGCGCGCGGCGCAGGCGGTGAATTACGTCAACGCGGGGACGATTGAATGTCTGGTCGACAAGGACAAGAATTTCTACTTTCTGGAGATGAACACCCGCCTTCAGGTTGAGCATCCCGTGACGGAGATCGTCGCGGGGCTGGATCTGGTCAAGGAGCAAATTCGTATCGCGCGTGGGCGGCGCATGGGTCCTACGGAAAATCTGCTCGACCCGCAGGGCTGGGCGATGGAATGTCGCATTAATGCCGAAGACCCGTACAACAATTTCCTGCCGTCGGTAGGCACGATCAGCAACCTGATTATTCCCACAGGTCCCGGCGTGCGTGTGGACGGCGGTTTTTATCCCGGCGCGGAAGTGTCACCGTATTACGACAGTATGCTTGCCAAGCTGATCTGCTGGGGCGAGAACCGCGCCGAAGCCATGCTGCGAATGCGCCGGGCGCTGGAAGAGTTTCGTATCACCGGCATCAAGCACAACATTCCATTTCACCAGAATTTGCTCGAAAGCTTCAGCTTCCTCGCGGGGATGTTCGATACCCGGTTCGTCGAGGATCATTTCAGGATGACGACTTACGAGGAAGCGCCGAAGCACGAAGACCTCGAAACCGCCGCCATCGCCGCCACGCTCGTCGCGCACCGCCTGCGCCAGCTTGCGACTCAGATTGTCCAGCGGGGAGAGCGCGACACCAGCAACTGGAAATGGGTCGGGCGCTGGGAAAGGATGCACCGCTAACGCATGAAGTACATCACGACGGTCAACGGCGTCCGCTTCGAGATCGAGGTTGAGCGCGACGGCGGCTTACTGGTGAACGGCGAGCGCCGGGAGATTGACTTTCTGCCGCTCGGTGACTCGGCACTGTACTCGATGGTCATGGATAACCTGTCGTTCGACGTGCTGGTCGAGGAGCGCGGCGGCGTTTACGAAGTGCTGATGCAGGGACGGCTGTATACGGCGGACGTCGAGGACGAGCGATCCCAACTGCTGGCGACACGCCGCAGCGCCCCGACGATTGACAGCGGCGAAATCTCCATCCGCGCGCCGATGCCCGGTCTGGTGGTCGATATTCCCGTGATCGAGGGGCAGGAGGTGAAGGCGGGGCAGACGGTCGTCATTCTCGAATCGATGAAGATGCAGAACGAGCTAAAAGCGCCGCGCGATGGCGTCGTCCAGCGCATCAGCGTCGAAGCCGGTACGACGGTCGAACAGAATAAGCCGCTCATCACGATTGTCTAGCGTTGAGGTTTGAGGCTTGAGGTCTGAGTCCAAAGCAAGCGCATCGATTGACGCTTTATGAGCGAGCCGCGTCGTTCTTTGAGATCAACCCCTATCGCCCATCGTTTTCACGTTTTTACTCAATCCTCAACCCTCAATCCTCACTACTTTGACCTTATTTTCCTCGTCGCCCTCGTGGTTTATGTTCTCGCCGGGACGCCCTTGGTGCCATTTCATGGCGACGAATCAACGCTTGTTTACATGAGCCGCGATTACGCCTATCAATTTCTGCAAGGCGACCTTGAACGGGTGCGTTTTCGTGAAGACAGCCCCTCGCTTCAGGAACAGGAGCTGCGGCTTCTCAACGGCAGTCTGAACAAGTA
>CALMDI010000892.1 GCA_937864975.1 uncultured Chloroflexota bacterium
CGCGTGCTGGCGCAGGAAGCGGCGGTAATCGCCATCGCCCAGAAAGCACAAGTCCTGACTGTCCTGCTTGCTGGCGGTCGGCAAGCCAAATTTCGCCGCCAGCTCGCGCACGACCGGCTTGGCATATTCGCCCACCGGGAACAGGGCGTGTTGAAGCTGCGCCTGTCCCATCACGCTCAGCACGTAGCTCTGATCTTTCGCGTCGTCCAAGCCTTTTTTGAGCAGGAACCGCCCGTCCCCGTCCTGCGCGATGCGCGCGTAGTGTCCGGTCGCCAGGTATTCAGCGTCGAGCGCCAGCGCATTCTTTTGCAAGAAATCGAAGCGGATGTGGCGGTTACATTCAATACATGGATTGGGCGTCACGCCCTGACGGTGCTGGTCGATGAAAAACTCGACAATCGTGTCGCGAAAGACATCTTTCGTGTCCAGCACGTAGAACGGTATCTTGAGCCTGTCGGCAATGCGGCGCGCGTCCGCCATCTGATCGGGCGTGCAGCAACGGTTGAACACCCTGCCGCCGATCGTTTCCTCCGACCACAGGCGCATCATCATACCGACGACGTCATAACCCTGCTCCACCAGCAGCGCCGCCGCGACCGAACTATCCACCCCGCCGCTCATGGCGACGACCACGCGCGTACTCGCGTTTGTCACGTTCCGTCAACCTCAGTTCATTCTCAGCCGGTGCAGTTTACCGACCGTCTCCGCGAGGGTCGCCACCGCGTAATCGATATCGTCTTCCGTGGTCTGCATCCCCACCGTCAGTCGCAGGCTTCCCTTTGCGAGTTCGGGATCACAGCCCATCGCCAGCAGCACGCCCGACGGCTCCGGGTTCCCGGTTTTACAGGCGGAGCCGCTGCTGGCGGCAATGCCCTTCAAATCGAGGTGCATCAGCAGCATATTGCCGTCGATGCCGTCAAAAACGAAGCTGGTGTGTGAAGGCAGCCGCTGCTCAGGATGCCCCGTCAACTGCGCGCCGGGAACGCGGCTCAGCACGCCGTCGATCAGGTGATCGCGCATCGTTCGATAATGCGCCATCCGCTCGTCCAGTTCGTCGTATGCCAGTTCCAGCGCCTTCGCCAGCCCAACGATGCCCGGCGTGTTGTGCGTCCCCGCGCGCCGTCCGTCCTCGTGGCTGCCCCCGCTGTGGCTCGGCAGGGGTTTAATGCCGTTGCGCGCGTAGAGCACGCCCACGCCCTTCGGTCCGTAGAATTTATGCGCCGACAGACTCATCAGGTCGCAGCCGAGCGCTTGCACGTCCAGCGACAACTGCCCGCCCGCCTGTACGGCGTCGGTATGAAACAGTACGCCCTGGTCGTGCGCCAGCGCGGCAAGCTGTGGAATCGGCTCAATCGTGCCGACTTCATTGTTGGCGTAAATAATCGTCGCAAGCGCCGTCGTCGGGCGCAGTGCGTTCCCGAAATCCTCGACGTCGACCATGCCGACGCGATCCACAGGCAGGATGGTTTGCTCGAAGCCCATCACCGCCGCAAGCTGCCCGACCGTTTTGGTCACGGCGCTGTGCTCGATGGGGGTCGTAATCAGGTGGTTCGCGCCGCGCGCCTGCCGAGCCGACCACGCGACGCCGCGAATCGCTAGGTTGTCGCTCTCCGAGCCGCCGCTCGTAAAGATGATCTCCGACGGCTTGCAGTTCAGCACGCCTGCCACCGTCTCGCGCGCGTCCTCGACCGCCCGTTCCGCGTCCCGTCCATAGCGATGCGCCGACGACGCATTCCCGTATACGTCGGTGAAGTATGGCATCATGGCGTCGAGCACGCGGGGGTCAACCGGCGTGGACGCGGAATGATCGAGATAAACGCTCCGGCGCTGCATCGCGCTCAGCCTTTCCGAATTTTTATAGTCTCCATCTATTTTACTTGAAGACGGGGCGAAAGTCAGGCGTTGGCTTACGAGGGAAGTAGGGAATGACGGGACGATTGGCTTTGGGGAGAACGCAAAACGGGCGCACGCGGTGCGCCCCTACGGCTCGGTTTTCTCTTCATTAGAGACTGAAGCGAGAGTGACGCACGTCTACCGATCACCGCCGCGGATCGTGTTCCGAGGTGAACGGCGAGGCTGTGCTGAAGGCGCTTATGTGGGGCATGGAATCCCCGTAGGAGTCAGGGGCGCTTTGCCGCAGATGCACCGAGGGATGAATCAGACCCAGCGCCTGCGCTGCCAGCACCAGACCCAGCAGCCCCAGAAAGCCGCCAACCAGGTACCCCATGAGGCGGTCGGTTTCCCCAACGTTGGCGTCGAGGACGCCGCCGCTCAGCATGGGATAGGCAATCGACCACAGTGGGATCACGAGGATCAGGGCGGCAAGCCGACGCACAAGGCTGCGGCGAAGCCCTGTCCACGGCAGCACCCCGATCACGACGGCGAATACCAGCAGTAAGGTAATGGGGATGATGTTGGAGCCTCGGTCGCCTGCTCCGAGCGTCTTGAACAGCATATAGGCGAGCCAGACACTGGCGACCGCGACCAACACGAGAATCAGTTTCCAGCGAAGAGAGATGTGAGTCATCGCGAAATCTCCGATTCCCAATCGTTTGTATAAGGTTATTATCGCATAGGTTTCCCGTTTGACAACCAGTGAATACGCCGAGTAACGGAAATGTAGACTCCAGCCGGGCAGATCATGGTTCAGCCGGACATATCCGCCAATTACGGTTCGACTCGCTTGTCTGAGAGTTTGGTTTATAATCGGCGGCGCGACGAGGGCGTCGCTTACCCACGCAGATTATGCGCCGCATCGCGCGCCGCTCATCATAACCTTCAGGAGATGTGAGTTATGTCCGTCATCGACCTTGTTCACGCGCGTGAAGTGCTCGACTCGCGCGGCAACCCCACCGTCGAAGTCGAAGTGACGCTCGCGGACGGCGCGTTTGGGCGCGCCATCGTGCCGAGCGGCGCTTCCACCGGCGAGCACGAAGCGCTTGAGCTGCGCGACGGCGATAAAGGACGTTATGGCGGCAAGGGCGTTTTGCGAGCGGTGCAGGCGGTCAACGGTCCCATCGCGGATGCGCTGCGCGGCAACTATGCCCTGAACCAGAAAGCCATCGACGAACTGATGCTGGAACTCGACGGCACGCCGCTGAAGCGCGAGCTGGGCGCGAACGCCATCCTC
>CALMDI010000893.1 GCA_937864975.1 uncultured Chloroflexota bacterium
AGACCAACTGAACCGCGGTGAAAGCTATATTCCCGACATTCCTTCCGAGCAGGTGAAGCGACTGGTCGAGATCGGGCGGCTGTGCGCCACGACCGATTACAACGATCTGCGACAGGCGGATACGGTCAGCATTTGCGTGCCGACGCCGCTGCGGAAAACTAAAGACCCGGATATGTCTTACGTCGTCGAGGCGGTGGAATCGATCGCGGCAATCTGTCATGAGGGGATGCTCGTCGTCCTCGAAAGCACCACCTATCCCGGCACGACCGAAGAATTGATCGTCCCGCGTCTGCTCACCAACGGCTTTCGCGCGGGGGAAAACGTGTTCATTGCCTTTTCGCCGGAGCGCATCGATCCCGGCAACAAGGAGTATGGCGTTCGGAATACGCCGAAGGTCATCGGCGGCGTCACCCCGGACTGTATCGAGGTGGTCAGCGCGCTCTACAGTTCCGCCGTCGATCAGATCGTGCCCGTGTCGTCACCCGCGGCGGCGGAGATGGTCAAGCTGCTGGAAAACACGTTCCGCGCCGTGAACATCGCGCTCGTGAACGAACTGGCGCTGATGTGCGACAGGCTCGGCGTCGATGCGTGGGAAGTGATTAACGCGGCGAAAACGAAACCGTTTGGCTTCATGCCCTTCTATCCCGGTCCCGGTCTGGGCGGGCACTGCATCCCCATCGATCCCCTGTATCTCAGTTGGAAGCTCAAGACGCTAAATTACACGGCGCGGTTCATCGAGCTGGCGAGCGAGATCAATACCTCGATGCCGCTGTACGTGCTCGACAAAATTACCAACGCGCTCAACGACGAAGGCAAGGCAGTGCGCGGCTCGACGGTGGTGGTGCTCGGCGTCGCCTATAAACGCGACGTGGACGACGTGCGCGAAAGCCCGGCGCTCGACATTATCCAACTGCTCGAAAACAAAGGCGCGCGCGTTCACTTTCACGACCCACACGTCGAGCAGATTCGCCTCGAAAATGACGTCATAATGCGCGGCACTGCCTACGACGCCGCGCTGCTTGAGAGCGCCGATTGTCTCGTCGTCGTGACCGACCATCGCTGGTACGACTGGCAGCACGTTCTCGATCACAGCCGCCTCGTGGTCGATACGCGCCACGCGACGCCGCCGCTTAAAGGTCGGGCGAGGGTCGTGACGCTGTAGCAAAAACGGGCGACCGAGCCGGTCGCTCCTACGAACCCATCTCCTCTAGATCACCATTCCGATGTCCCGTAGCTGTTGTCGCTGGTCGCCAAACCTTCTATACTCCGAATAAGAGTCCGGGTTGAGCGTGAGGGGATGCCACGGGGCGCGTACGATGGAACTACCCTTCTACTTGCGAACGCTGCCGCCTGAAGCGCTGGAAATTATCCGCTTTTACCGAATGAGCGGCGTCACCATCGCGCTGTCGCAGGCGATCACCGACGGCACCGGCTTGAGCGACCGCGGCTTCGGCAAGGGAATCCGTCGGCTTGTGACCAAAGGCTACCTCGTTCTCGACGGCGACCAGCGCTACCGTCTGACCGACTTTGGCAGGCGCGCCGTGGACGAATTTGTCGACGATGGCTCACCGCAAGTGGAAGATACGGAGATTGCAGTCGAGAGCCGCGCCGTCGAGCGGCGGTTAGTGCTCGTCCTGCCGAAACACTTCGTCGCGGAGCAGGCGGTCAACGTGTATGCAGGATTTCTCGACGCCGATAGCTCGCACGCCACCGACGACCCGTTGAATCTGCTGCTGCGGCTGTCGGTCGTGAACGGTGAGCCTGCGACGGCGCGTGAATCGCCCTTCCTGCTCGACAGTCAGGCTGTCCGCCAGGCATTCGAGGTCACGCCGGGACACTTTACGCGCGCCCGCGTGCGCGTGCAGGTATATCAGCCTGGCGACGACCTGGACGATACCCGCTTCGCCGGAGGCATGTACGTCGACGTCGACGTGCTTCCCCCCGGCAGCGCCGCCGAACCCGATTACACGGCTTACGGAACCGACATCCAGCTAATCGCCACCGGGTAATGGCAGGCACGCATACCCTCCCGTATCCGCGCAAGGTTCGCTTTCGCCGTCTTGCCCGCGCCGTCGGGCGCGGCTTTCTGCGTTTACTGACCGAAACGGTGGTTACAGGCGTCGAACACCTTCCCCCTTCGGGTCCCCTCATTCTGGTCGGCAATCACATCGACGCGCTCGACAGGGTGATGATGGCGCTGCTCGCCCCATGGCAGGTGGAACTGCTGATGGACGCCGACGTGCCGCCTGACCCGCGGTTCGCTTGGCTGGTCGAGCGGTATGGGACGATCCCCATCCAGCGCGGCATGATCGACCGGCAGGGGCTGAACCTCGCCCTGTCGGTGTTGCGTCAGGGGGGCGTCGTCGGCATTTTCCCGGAACACGATCTCGGCAGCGGGAGCGAGGCGCGCGGTCATGCGGGCGCGGCGTGGCTGAGCGCGAAGTCGAATGCGCCTGTCGTGCCGATTGGCTTCGGCGGCACGCACGGCGCGCTTGCCTCGGCGCTCCGTTTCGAGCATCCAAAGCTGGTCATGAATATCGGCGCGCCGCTCGCACCGGAAACGCTCGACACCCGCGACAGGCAGGCATTGGACGCTGCGGCGGGGAGCTTGATGAACGCGGTGCGGGGGCTCGTGCCGGAGCGCGACCGATGGCGTTACGAGCCGCTCCCCGACGCCGCCTATGATTTTGAAGTCGCGCTGACCCCGCCAGATGGCGGGATACGCCTCATTTACGACGATTTCAGCCCGCAGGAGCGCGCGGCGCTCGGCAGGTTTTTCGAGCACCCGGCGCTGCGTCTGCTGTGGCGGAATCTCCGCCTGCCGGTTCGCCCGCTGGTCGAGTTCGAGCGGGAGCGAAATCCGACAAAAATCGCCACTGCCTCTAACGCGATTGTCGATTACGTCGAGACGATCCAGCCGCAGTTTCTCTGCTCGCGCTTCGGGTATGGTACAGGCGCGGCGATGCTGGACGGCATCATTCGACTGCGCGCGATTGCCCGACAAGCCGCCGAGAACGGCGAGCAGATGGCGCTGAAGCCGGTGCGGAAGCCGATATAACAAGGAAATCAAAAGAGTTAACGCAAAGACGCAAAGGAGCAAGGGTACAAAGAAAGAAGTAGCCGCTGCCGA
>CALMDI010000894.1 GCA_937864975.1 uncultured Chloroflexota bacterium
CGCCCATCGCCCTGGCGAAGTCGCGGGCCTGGCGCGGGTTGATGCGGCTGAACGGGACGCCCGCCGCCTCGAGCGCGTCGCGCAGCGGGTGGTCGTATCCGCCGCTCGCCTCGAACACGATCCAGGCGCCCTCCTTGGCGCAGCGGATGGCGAAGGAGCGCGCCGCGGCGGGCGAGTTGTCGATCCACGCTGCCCCTCGGCCGGGATGATGGATGTCGAGCCAGTCCTTGGCTACGTCGACGCCGACGAAGACCTGCGCCAGCAGCACGCCTCGCTGGAAGGGACTCAGCATGCCCTTCTTCGGGAACGCGAGCGTTATGCCCGGTTGTTCGATGACGCTCCCGATGCTTACCTCGTGACGGACGCGCAGAGTATTGTTCAGGATGCGAATGTCATGGCGGAACAGCTTTTGAACCTTCCCCGTGGCTTCCTGATCGGCAAACCCCTGGTGATGTTCGTAGAGCCTTCGTCCCGGCGAAAACTGCGGCAGCAGCTTCTGTCGATCCGTGGATTGAAACGCCTGCACGAGCTTGAAACCCGCCTTCATCCGCGCCGCCGCACGCCGGTCGACGTGGCGATAACGATTGCGCTGGCGTCCGAGGAAGCGGAGACCACGACGCTGCGCTGGATGATCCGCGACATTTCCGAGCGGAAGCGCGCCATCGCTCAGATTGAAGCGCTCAACGAAGACCTTGAGCGGCGAGTACAGGAACGGACGGCGCAGCTTGAGGCGGAGACCCAACTGAAGGAGGTGGCATATCTTCAGGAGCACGCCGCCCGCGCGGAAGCCGAGCGCGCCAACGAGCTGAAGCTTCAGTTCCTCGCCATGATCTCGCACGAGCTTCGAACGCCGCTCACCTCGATTAAAGGCTTTGCCTCGACGCTGCTGGCGAGCGACATCACGTTCAAAGCGGAAGACCAGCACGATTTCTTGCAGGTCATCGACGAGGAAGCCGACCGGCTGACCGAGTTAATCGAGCAGTTGCTCGACCTATCCCGCCTGAACGCGGGGACGCTCCGAATCCACTGCCGCCCGGTTACGGGGGGCGAGGTCGTCAACCGCGCGTCGGCGCAGCTTACGACGCTGACTGCCCAACATCATCTCACGATAGATTTACCCGACAATTTGCCGCTCCTGATGATCGATCCCGACCGGATCGCGCAGGTCATCGTCAATCTGGTCGAGAACAGCGCCAACTATTCGCCATCGGGCACGCCTATTGCCGTGGTTTTTGAGGCAGATACCGGCGCGGTGACCGTGTCGGTGAGCGACGAAGGTCCCGGCATTGCGCCGGATCAGAGGGACGCGGTGTTCGAGCTTTTCCGGGGCTTCGGCAATGGTCAGCGCTATCAGGGCACGGGGCTTGGGCTGGCAATTTGCAAAGGGCTGGTCGAAGCCCACGGCGGCGTCATCTGGATCGATCCGGCAGTCAGCCTCGGCACAATCGTCCGTTTTACCCTCCCGACCGCCGAAGCCTAGCCCTCGCGTCACCAGTTTACTGAACGATAGAAATCTTGTAAGCCCCTTTAGCGGTGGTAACTGCTAATCACGGAAACCCCACCCCGTCGAGCTTTGCTCGACACCCCTGCGCGGGGTTCCCGCCAAAGGCGGGAACTTCGGTTTGCCCCGTT
>CALMDI010000895.1 GCA_937864975.1 uncultured Chloroflexota bacterium
GGGGGTCGCGCCTCCGGCGCGACTGAAGTTCCCGCCTTTAGCGGGAACCCCGCGCAAGGGAGGCAGAGGGTGGGGTTGCGGAATTAGCAATCACGGTAGTAAATGTCATGGGTCGGGCAGCAGACAAGAGAATCAACCAGCCAATGTTCCAGCCCACGACCGTCCAGCCGATCCACATGGGCAGCAGGCGGCTGGCGAGCAGTGCTCCGCCAAGGATCGCCTGTGCCAGGAACAGCACCACCACCAGAACCACCGTCAGCGCGGGGATTGAGTTTTGCGAGCTCAAGTACGAGGCTTCGACGATAATCCCGATTACGGCGCCGATCAGGAAAGCGATTGCACCCATCGGCGCGAGGATGGTCTCGCCGGCATCGCCTAGGACAGTCTCCAGAAGGGACACGCCCATAGCGGCTACCACGAAGGCGGCGATCATTGAACCCCGTTCCCAATTGAGGTACGCAGGCATCTTGACGGACCACTTCAACACATTCCGACTGTTCCACATGAAGACGGTGACCAACTGGAGGGCAACACCGATAATCAGCAGGATCGCGCTGACGTTCCGCTCGGATAAACCCATCATCGTAACACCTCCCTGCCCGTGACATCCGGCTAAGTTTGCCCTTGTCTTTAGCTGACCGCTGATCGTTATTCCTCCGGCGGCTCCGTGTGAATCGTCGCGCGCTGAAGTCCGTCGATCTGGCTTCGCAGCAGCGTCTCGGTCAGTTCCGCCTGATCGTGCGCGGCTTCGACCGTCGTATCTGCCGGGAGCGTCAGATGCATCGAGAGGGCATAGCCGTCGTTCTCGCGCGTCACCCGTAAATTGTGCCACTCGACCGCCGGCAGCGAGACCGCCATCACGTCGCTCGCCTGCTGGACAATCCGTTCCGCGGCGTCACGTTCAGCCGCCGGAATCGCCGCGGCGTGCGCCGGTTCGATGTGCGTAATCACCTCTGCCACGTCCGGCAGGCTGCGCTGCACCCTCTCCTCCAGCACGCTCACCTGATCGTGCGCTTCGCCCAACGTCTGGTCGGCGGGCACTTCGACGTGCATTTCCAGCACCTTACCGGAAGGACCATCGCTCACGCGCACCTCGTGGGTCAGCAAGCCGAGCGCGTCGGCGCGCGCCCGCGCGGTCAGCGCGTAGTTGGGGTCGGTGTCGCGCTCCGTCACGAACTGCACCTCGATTTCCCCGATCCCATCAAACTGATGGCGTAGTGTCTCGTCAATCGCGTCGGCGATGGCGGCGGTATGCTCGGCGGTCGTCTCAGGCGCTACCTGCACGTCCACGTCAATGGTCGCGGCGTTGACGGGTCCGCGGCTGCGCGTTCGCAGCACGCGGCGAACCGACGGAATCGTTTCTACGACTGCCGTCAGCATCTCGGCGGAATAAGGCGCGGTATCCACCAGAACGCGGCTCGTCTGCCGCAGCACCTGCCAGCCCGCCCGCGCGATCAGCACGACGATGACGAGCGCCGCCACCGGGTCTGCCCAGCTCCAGCCGAGCAGCGACACGAGCGCGGTACTCACGATGACGGACAGCGTCACGTACATATCCGCGCCCGTATGCGCGGCGTCCGCGAGCAGCAGTTCGGAGTTCAGCCGCTTGCCCTGGCGGCGCTCGTAGTGTGTCACGAAGACATTCACCAGGAATGTCCCGCCCAGCACCGCGAACGTCAGCGCTGTGACATTCGGCGTCACGGCGTTCTGAAGCCGTTCGACTGCCCCGCCGACAATTTCCCACGCCGTTACCAGCAGCAGCGCGCCGATCATCAGCGCCGCCATCGTCTCGAAGCGCCGGTGCCCGTAAGGATGGCTTTCGTCAGGCGGCTTGCCCGCAATCACGTTGGCGACCAGCCCGACGATATTCGACGAGCTATCGACCAGCGAATTGACACCGTCCGCGCTGATGGCAAGCACGCCGCTCAGCGCGCCGGCGATAATCTTGGCGACGGCAACCGCCAGATTCAGAGCCAGTGTTACGATCAGCACGCGCTGCACCTGCTGCCGTGTGGAGGTCATCGCCATTCGAATCTGCCCCAAGAATTGATCGTCAATCTCATCTTACGGGGCATATCCCGGTTTTGACAATCTTGGAAAGCGAACTTCGGCTCGACAGCGGGCACGGTTTAGGAGCGTCGAAGTCCTTTGTATGGCGCATATCCTGACGATGTGCCCGACTCTATGCGGGTCTGAATTCTAGGGTATACTGCCAGCGTACAGGACGGCGAGGTATTCCGTTGGATTCGATGCAATTCGTGCCGATTCTGGTGTTTGGCTTTGCCGCGTCGTTGGGGCTAACGCCGCTCTCCCGCCAGATCGCCATGCGGCTCGGCGTGGTCGACAAGCCCAACCAGCGCAAAATTCATCACGATCACAAACCGCTGATGGGCGGGCTTGCCATCTACGTCGCCTTCACGCTCTCGCTCCTTCTGTTCAGCCTGCCGCAGCACCTTGCACAGTTGGGCGCCATTTTGCTTGGCGCGGCATTTCTGGCGCTCGTGGGCTTGCTGGACGACCGTTACGAGTTAGGCATCAAGTCGAAGCTCGTCGCGCAAAGTATCACTGCCCTGCTGATCATCGCTTCCGGCATCCACATCAGCCTGTTCAAGATTCCCGTGCTCGACTTTGGGCTGACCGTGCTCTGGATCGTGACGCTCACCAACGCCGTCAACTTTCTGGACAACATGGATGGGCTGACGGCGGGGCTTTCCGCCATCGCCGCCTTCTTCTTTATGTTGATTGCCT
>CALMDI010000896.1 GCA_937864975.1 uncultured Chloroflexota bacterium
AGACCCGCCTTGGCCGCCCGGCCGAGGACCGACAACGAGCGGGCGTATGAGGCGGACGGGCGGACGGCCCGCTGGAGTCGATCACCCGCGTCGCCTACGCCTCCGAGGGGCTGCCGCGGCCGGAGAAATCCACGCTGGCCGCGCCCGAGGAGGTCGAGAAGAACCGCCGCGCCTGGGTGGACGAATGGCTCGCAGCGCTGAGCCGGTGAACCTGCGATCGTGGCCATCCTCGCTGGCCTGCTGGCCCTCGGCGTCGTCCTCGGCACGCTCGATACGCTCGACGTGGTTGCGCCGACTGAGCCGATTTATGGACCAATGCAGGCATTCACCTTCACCAGCGGCGCAGACGATGCGCCGTGTGACGAAGCGCCAAGCAGCGGTCTGCTCATTCAGACGCCAGAAGGAGTCGGCGAAGTTCGTATTGTGCTCAATCAGGTTGCCGTCCGGCTCGGCTCAACCGTCTATTTCGAGGCGCAGCCGGGTAAAACGATGACGATCTCTGTTTTCGAGGGACGCGCCGACGTGACGGCTTATGGCGTTACCCGCACCGTCCCCGCCGGGGCGCAGGTGAGCATTCCCCTGACCGAAGACGCCATGCCCGCGGGAGCGCCAGAGCAGCCGCAGCCGTATGATGCCGAGGAGTACCGTCCGTTTACGCCTGTCGTCGCTGCCCTTCCACAGCAAATCGCGATTGCCACGCCCGCCGCCGCCCATTTCGTCACGCGCCTGAATAACTTCGACGAGGACAGCCGTGACGACAGCCCACCACCCGGACCCGGCGGCGCCTCGGTCGCAGACGCGAGCGCAGTGGGCAATACCGTCGCGGGCATGGGTAGCGCCCTGAGCGGGACGATGGCGAGCGTCAGCGATGCTGTCAGCGATACCGTCGATGACGTAGGCGCTCTGCTCGGCGAAACCGTGTCCGAAACCGTCGGCACGGTCGGCACACTCATCAATGGAGACATTGAAGAATCGCTCGATACGGTCGGAAGCATGGTCGGCAACACGGTTTCCACAGTCGCTGAAGTCACCGGGAACGTGACAGACGCCGTCAATGAAGCGGTCGAGGTTGTCGAGGGTGAGGTGATTGAACCTATCGTCGACGAAACGCTGGATACGCTGGCGGATGTGCCCTTACTTGGAGGCTTATTCGGCGGTCGGCGTTAGTCGAACCAGTGAAGTCAACATCAGGGCGACTCGCAAGAGTCGTCCTGTGATTTCCGGTCTCTTGATACCGACATATTACTGGCTGCGCTGCACGATCGCTTCGATCACCTCGTAAGGCGCGCCGCCGCGGTCGTAGGTTGTGCCGTCGAGCGTGAAATATTCGGGTTCCGACTCGCCGTAGCGAATCATCACGGCGGGCGTTCCACCGGTTCCAAGCGCCCGACCAAGCGCGACGTCCGCCTCTACCTGCCGGGCGTTCGCCATGCAGTCCAGCAGCGTATCCGGGTCAAGCGCCATGTCCTCCGCAATTCGCGCCGCCAGATCGTTGTATTCCCCCGCCAGGGCGTACCCGTAAAGATATTCACGCGCGATCCAGTAGCCGCCGGGAACCCACATGTCTGCGCACTCGGCGACCCGCCCGGCAGTAACGGTCATCTCGCCGCCCGCCGTCGGGAAAATGCGGGATTCAAGGCGGGTTTCCCCGGTTCGCACCAGCATATTGAACACGCGATCCACCGTTTCCTTATACGCCTGACAGTGCGGGCAGGCGAAATCCTCGAACAGAACGACCGTCACCGGCGCGCCCGGCGACCCAACGACAAAGCCGCCGTCCGCCTGGCGTGTGTACGTTACGGCATCCGGCTCTTCGAGATTTAGCGACGTTATGACGGGACCCTCGACCCCTACCATCGAAATGAGCGCGAGCGGGGCGAGCAGGTTCGCACAGCCCAGTGCGAGCACAGCCAGCATAAAGCTCAAGAACGCGATCGTCGGTCTCACCAGGCTCTCCTCCGCTGTTCCATCGTCCCGCGGAGTGTACACACGAATCCGCGCTTCATACAACCGACAAAAAACATGACTCATCCCGGAGTTAAGGGATAAGGGTAGAAAACAAAAGACCTTCTTGGGTAAGCTGAAGTCACCACACGACAGCCAACCCGGAAGGTCTTTTGCAATGAGCGATTCTGCCTCTCCTCGCAAGCACGCACAAGGGCTGCGTCAGCAGCTTGGGGATCTGGTCCGACCGCTGCTGCGCGAGTTGGACGCGACACTCGACAAGCGGCTGGTCGAAACATTTTTCCGCACGCTGCAGGTCATGGTCATTCACCGTCATAACCGCTATGGACTTCTGCTCAGCGAACTGGGCGGCTATTTGCTCGACCCGGAACACGCGCCTGCCGGCACCAAACGCATCAGCAATTTGCTGCGGAGCCGGAAATGGAGTGCGTCTTTGATCGCCGCATTCCTTTGGCGTCAAGCCGACCAAGCAGTGACGCGCTTAGAAAGCGACGGCAAGTTGGCGTTAGCGATTTGGGATGAGAGCGTGCTGGAAAAGCCAGAGAGCCTGGCGTTAGAAGGCTTGGGTCCGGTGCGCTCCAGCCGTGCTGCACGCTTGAAGCGCATCAAACCCGGTTTCTACACCCCACCCGGCGGTGCGCCGGTGTTCGTGCCGGGGATGGAGTGGTTGTCGCTGCTGGTGGTCGGCTTACAAGACGTCCCGGTATTAGCGGCGATGCAGTGGTGGACCAGCCGCGGCAAGGGAGCGAGTGACCGCGCCCGCCAGCGGCACAGCCTGTTGACGAGCTGCGCCAGCGCGTGGGCGCAGCGGATCGTTCACGTTTTCGACCGGGGCTTTGCTGGCTCCCCGTGGTTGGGGCATCTGTTAACGCACCCGGTGGTCTTTATTCTGCGTTGGAAAACCAAACAGCACCTGGTCGATGAAAAAGGCAAACGCCCTGCCTGGCATATCTCCCGTGGCAAACGCTCACTCGATCACCGTCTGATCTGGGATGCCCGCCGTCGCTGTCAGCGCAAAACCGGGATTGTGTTTGTCCCGGTGACCCATCCTGACTATCCGGACCAGCCGCTGACGCTGGTGGTGTCTCGTCCAGGCAAAGGGCGTCACCCCTGGTACTTACTGACCAACATGCCCGTGGTTTCTGTCGAGGCGGCGTGGCAGGTTCTCTTGGCTTATGCCCGTCGTTGGCAGATTGAAATGACCTATCGCTGTGCCAAAACCGAACTGGCAATGGAAAGCCCGCGCTTATGGAAATGGGACAACCGGCTCAAACTGCTGGGCATGGTGACGCTCGTCTATGCCTTCCTCTTATCTCTGTTGGCGCCCCATCTGACCGCACTCCGCACCTGGCTGTTGCGTACCTTTTGTCACCGAACTGGAAAGCGGCACCGGGATGCCCCGATGCCGCTTTACCGTCTGCGCTCTGCCCTGAGCCAACTTTGGCTCCGTTATCCTGACCCCATCCCCTTGCCTCTTGCACAAAGTTCGGGATGAGTCATGTTTGGATTCGGCTGCCTCGAACAGTCCACACGCGGCTGTCGAGTGGTGCAGGTGCGGGCAGCCATAGAGGGCAACCGTCGCGGTCACCCGTTGTTAACCTGCGCGAGTGAGACAAAGCCCCTCACTCAAAGCTGAAACCGCAGCCTGACAGCCACAACCCCAACTTCGAGTCCCCATCCGTACAGAAACGCTGCCTACAAATTTGGCGGTAGCAACACAGAGGTTGCCTTTAGGCACTCCCTCCCCGAAATCTGCGAAGCGTCCTTTAGGGCGGGGAGGGCGCTTAGCGGTCCGCCGAAGGCGGACTTTAGTCAGCAATGCTGACCGCGCGCGGGAGGGTGGGGTTGCTCTACGCGAAAGTGACCGTCGCGCCCCCGTAGCGAACGCCATGCCACGCCAGCGCCAGCGCCATCACCGTGTCGTCGTGCAATCCCGATGGCGCGCTGTAGCGATAACCGCCGCCCGCCAGCCGCTCCATACGGTACGCGAGCAGCTCGCTGATGAGCGTGTCGTCCGGCAGCAGCGCCAGGTCGCCGCGCTCAATCGCCAGCGCCAGCCCTTCGATCAGCGGAGCTTTCGAGCTTGCCGTCGTCTTGAACGGGCGAATCGGCAGTCCGTCGGCTTGCAGCGCTTCGATATTCACCGATCCGACGCTGTTTTCCTCTGCCCACACCACGACCGGATGCCAGCGTTCCACCAGCGCCCGCACGCGCCCCCGTTGCAGCTCCCAGCCGATCCCCACGAAGCGGTCGAGCGCCACCATCTGTCGCGTCTCCGCGTCGATCATCGCGATCACCGTCGCGTCGCTCGATCTGCCCCAGTCGATTCCCGCAATCAGCCGCGCGCCGGGACGCGGTTGGGCGTCGACGGCAGCCGTTGCCGCTTCGCGCACGCCGCGAAACACCTGCCCGGAATCCGCGATAAATTCCGCCAGGTATTCCTCACGGAACACCCGGTCTGGCGTCTCCTGCCGCAGGGCTTCCAGTTCCTCGCGCGCGATCAGCGGATTGTCATACGACGTAAAATGGAACGACCGCCAGCCGCGCCGCCGCTGTATACCCAGTTGGTAGACGTCCCAGAACCAGTTCAGCCCATACGGCGTGCTCAGGAACATCGCGCTGCCGCGTCGTTCCAGCAGCATTGGGCGCACCACGTTCGACCACACCCCCTCCGCCATGAACGCGGCTTCGTCCAGCACCGCGAAGTCCAACCCCTCGCCGCGCAGCCGATCCGGCGCGTGCGTGGAGCGGATGGCAATCGCTCCTCCGCCGTCGAAGGTCAGCCGCAGGTCGCTTTCATCCACGTCGACGTCCGGCAGTGTCAGGCAGTCCCGCTTTAGCTCGCGCCACACATTCCCCGCCATCCGG
>CALMDI010000897.1 GCA_937864975.1 uncultured Chloroflexota bacterium
TGTGCAGCCTCGACTCGCCGGGTTACGTATTAATCTTTTGTCTTTTACTCAGTACTCAGCACTTGGAACTCAGTACTCAGTACTTCTTGAGTAACCGAGGAGACGCCTGAATGGAAGCAACCGGTCTATCCCTCGTCACAGTGGTGCTGTTTCTGCCGCTGGTCGGGTTCATCATCGTTCTGTTTATGAACGAGCAGCGCCACGCCGCCAATATTCGCTGGACGACGCTCGGCGTGAGTATCGTCACCTTTGTCGCCACGCTGCTTCTCTGGGCATTGTTCGACCCGAATCAGCCCGGTTTGCAGATGGTGCAGCGGTGGGACTGGCTGCCGAACTTTGGCATCAGCTTTTACGTCGGCGTGGATGGCATCAGCCTGCTGCTGGTTCTGCTGACGGCGTTCATCATGCCGCCCGCCATCCTCGTGTCGTTCCGCAGCCACGCGCTTCACGAGCGCGGGCGCGAGAAGCTGTATTACCTGTTTTTGATGCTGCTCGAATGGGCGATGATCGGCGTGTTCGTGGCGCAGGACCTGCTCATCTTCTTTATCTTCTGGGAAGTGACGCTCGTGCCGATGTACTTCCTGATCGGCATCTGGGGTTCCGAGCGCCGCGTCTATGCTGCCGTCAAGTTTTTCCTGTACACGATGGCGGGTTCGATCCTGATGCTGCTGGCGCTTCTGTACGTCGGCACGAAGGCGGGCACGTTCGCGATGCCGGAAATTCTGGCGATGATCCAGAGCGGCGCGCTGGACTTCCCCTTCGACGGCTTGTTCAGCCCGCAGTCGTTCCTGTTCCTCGGCTTTTTCCTGGCGTTCGCGGTGAAAGTCCCCATCTGGCCCCTGCATAGCTGGCTGCCGGACGCGCACGTGCAGGCGCCGACGGCAGGCTCCGTTATTCTGGCGGGCGTCCTGCTGAAGATGGGGACGTACGGTCTGGTGCGATTCTGCCTGCCGCTGTTCCCGGAAGCGAGCATCGCCTGGGCGCCGTTTGTCGCGGTGCTGGCGGTCATCGGCATTATCTATGGCGCGTGGGTCAGCTACGCGCAGACGGACGTGAAGAAGCTGGTGGCGTACTCCTCGGTCAGCCACCTGGGCTTCGTCGTCCTCGGCATCTTCGCGCTCAACGCGGCGGGAATTCAGGGCGGCATTCTTCAGATGGTCAATCACGGCGTCAGCACGGGAGGCTTGTTCCTCATCGTGGGGATGCTGTACGAGCGCCGTCACACGAAAGCCATCGACGCTTTCGGCGGCATCTGGAAGGCGCTGCCGCTGTTCGGCGCGCTGAGTTTGATTATCGTCCTGAGCAGCATGGGCTTGCCCGGCTTGAACAGTTTCGTCGGTGAGTTCACGATTTTGCTCGGCACGCTTGGGAGCACGGTGCTTGGTTTCGGTTTTGCCCTGTTCGCGTCGCTTGGTGTCATCCTCGCTGCCATCTATTTGCTTTATATGTTCCAGCGGGTCTACATGGGCGAGCTTAAAGAGGAAAACAGCAACCTCGAACCGCTGCACTGGACGGAAAAGGCGGCGCTTGTGCCGATCATCGTCAGTATATTTCTTCTCGGTCTCGCGCCTTACCTGTTTTTCCGCCCGATGGATGCCAGCGTCAATGCGTTGGTGAACCAGGTCAACCCGTCGGCGCCCGCGATCGTGCAGAGCATTGACGAGCAGCCGGAATAGGACGGAGATCCGATGGAAATTCCGAGCGTTGCCGAACTGAATCTTGGGGTCACCCTCCCGGCGCTGCTCCTCGGCGTGTGGTCGTGCGTGGTCCTGATTGCCGATCTGTTCATCCCGAAGGGGCGTAAAGAAGTGACTGCCGGGCTGGCAGTTCTCGGCATCGTCCTGGCGTTTCTGGCAAACCTGTGGGTGTTTAATAACCCCGGCGTTGCCTTCATGGGCATGTACGTCGCCGACCGTTTCAGCACGTTTCTGAACATGGTGATCCTGCTGACGGCGTTTATCGCCGTTCTGATGAGCGTCGATTACCTGAAGCGCACGGGCATGGATCGCGGCGAGTATTACCCGCTGCTGCTCATCACGTCGGCGGGGATGATGTTCATGGGGAGCGCGAACGATCTCACCGTGATCTTTATCGCGCTGGAACTGCTCAGCATTCCGCTCTACGTCATGGCGGCGTTCCGCACGCCCGATCCGAAGTCCGAAGAGAGCGGCATGAAGTATTTCATCCTCGGCGCGTTCTCGTCGGCATTTTTCGTGTTCGGCGCGACGCTGCTGTATGGGGCGACCGGCTCGACCAGCCTTCCGGTGATCTTCGACTCGGTGTCGCGCGCGCTGGCGGGCGAAGGGTCGTCGGTACTTTTGTTATTGCTGGGCGCGGGCTTGACGTTTGTAGGGCTTGGCTTCAAGGTCGCGGTGGTCCCGTTCCACATGTGGACGCCGGACGTCTACGAGGGCGCGCCAACGCCCGTGACGGCGTTCATGAGCGTGGGCGCGAAGGCAGGCGGTTTCGCCGCGCTCCTGCGGATTCTGATCGTCGCGCTGCCTACCCTGATGTTCGAGGGACAGACGGCGGCGACGTGGCAGACGATTGTGTGGATTATCGCGGCGCTGACGCTGATCCTCGGCAACATCGTCGCCATCTCGCAGACCAATATCAAGCGCCTGCTGGCGTACTCCTCGATTGCCCACGCGGGTTATATTCTGATGGCAGTCGCCGCGGCGGGAACCGCGTCGGTGGCGGATATGGCAACGCAGGCGGCGTTGATTTACCTCCTCGCTTACGCCTTCACGAACCTCGGCGCGTTCGCGGTGGCGCTGGCGATTGAAAAGAACGACGGCAGCGGCACCGATCTGGACGATTTCAGGGGCTTGGCGAAGAGCCGCCCGGTGCTGGCGTTCGCGATGGCAGTCTTCATGCTCAGCCTGACGGGGATTCCGCTGACCGCGGGCTTTATAGGCAAGTGGCTGGTGTTTCAGGCGACGCTTGAATCGGGGCTGTATACGCTGGCGGTGATCGGCGTCCTGACGAGCGTGGTCAGCGCGTTCTACTACGTGCGCGTGATCGTGAATATGTACCTGGATACCGACGCCGAGGGCGACCCGGCAGCAGGGGCAACGCCCTACGTGCAGTGGGCGGTGTATATTGGCGTGGCGGGGACGATTTTGCTTGGCATCCTGCCGTCGCTGGTGACCAACCTGAGCGACACGATCACCCTGACGGCGAGCTTTCTGGCACGGTAAGAATAAACGTAAACGCGAATGATGTAGGGGCGCACAGCCGTGCGCCCTTTTGTTTTACAGCACGCAGCCGCCACGCGCGCTGAGCGCATAAGTCTTCAGTTCCTGTGGCAGCGCGGGCTGGCGCTTGAGATAGGCGTCGATGGTCGCTGTGACGGTATCGGGGTAATACCGGCACCAGTGCCCCAAGCCGTGCAGCGCGCTCTCCTGACAGGCGATGGAGTCCAGCGCCAGCGCGCGCTCCATGACGTCCAGAAGGGCGTGGTTCAGTCTGTGTCCGATGGTGTCGTCGGGCTTGCCGCCCAGCGGCACGATGTCCCACCACATGTAGCAGGCAGAATTGAGCGGGTTCACGCCCTGCGGGTCGGACGGGGTGCCGCGCAGCAAATGGCTCAGGTGCGGCGTGCAGCGCGGCACGAACAGCCGCTCGTAGACGCATGAAAACGATTGGATGCAGCGCTCGCGCTCCTGCCACGGCACGTTCTCGTCCATGAGAGCGAACATGTGGCTGGAACAGGCGTTACTCAGCAGGAACCACAATCCCTGATTTAGCTGGGCGTCGGTGTAGGGCTGTGCGACGATTTCAATAGACTCGAACGCCTGCGTCAGATAGCAAACCGTGATGGCGGGGTCGTCAAGCTCGTTCCACCAATCGGCGTTGGGCGCGAAGTGCCACGCGGGCATGGCATCGTCCACGGGATGATCGAAGACATACATCAGCCATTCGTCATAGCTCAGGTTGGTGAGTTGCCCGCCCACACGTGCCCCTACGAACACAGGAAATTGAACCGCCAGGACGCCAGGATCACGGAGAGTTTCAAAATTTGACCGTGGCGAGCTTAGCGAAACACCTTATCCCTGTATCATATTTCGGAAGAGGCGCTTGTGTTCCTTACGAATGCAGATATCGGTGCCGATGTTCAGCCCGGCGTCGAGCGCTTTTTGCACCGCTTCGTCGTCGTGGACGGTTTCCTGCGCCCAGACGGTTTTCGCGCCGACCGCGATTGCCTCGTCCACGATTTCGGGGAGATACATGGATTTTCGGAAGACGTCGACAATGTCGATGGGCTCCGGCACGTCCGCGAGCGACTTGTAGGTGCGGTTCCCATCAATTTCCTCAATCGTCGGATTGACGGGGTAAACCGTGTAGCCGACTTCTTCCAGATATTTGCCGACCTCGTAGCTGGTGTAATAGGGATCATCCGACATGCCGACGACGGCGATCACAGTCGAGTGCACCAGCACGTCACGCCGCGCCTCGGCATCCTGATTCAGATTCTTGCCCACGGTGATCTGTCCTTTCAATAGCAGACGCCGGGGGCTGAAGCGCCCCGGCTGCCTGTTCGGGCGGGAAGGGCATTAAAAGCCCTCTGACCCGCCCGGAATACGCGGATTCATCAGATCGTTACAGGTTTCCAGTTCTGTACGTAATCAATTTCCGCTTCCGCGCGAAGCTCCTCCTTCAACGGCGGAGGCAGCGCCCGCCAATGGATATTCCTGAGCGCGGCTTCAAGCCCGTAAAGAGAATTGAGCGAGACGCGATCCGGGTGCAGCACTTTGGCGCGGCGATACGCCTCGACGGAGCCGATGGTTTCGAGATCGGCGCGGCTGTGAATGCCGATTTCGCGAAGCCAACCCATGCTCACGGGTCCAATAGTCTGGATTCCGGTCGCGTCCTGTTTCTTACGTAGCGCCAAGTTTATCCTTTTTGGACTGGAATGGTTTCGTCAGAATCTACTACAATCGTAGCTGCCTTGCCGACTCTCGCGCATCTCCACTTCAACGCGCCTCCGCGGAAACGCCGCCGGGATGTTCCATGACTCTGCTCAGTATGCCCCAATCGATTCGATCTGCCGTGACGCGCATGGATCGCAGAGAGCGCGAAGGCTTGGTGCTGATTTTGCTGGCGGTGTTAGGCTATTCGTTCTTTACCGTCTGGGTGCGCGGTATTTCCGCCTCTGGCTTGCCCGAACTCGACATGGCAACGTGGCGCTTTCTGTTTACCGTCCCCATCATCTGGCTGCTCGCGCGCGCGCGCGGCGAACGTCCTTCAGGGGGGGTGCCCATCCCGCGCGTCGCCCTGCTGCTGACGGGTCCCTTGATGACGGTGGCGGCGCTCGCCGCGATGATCGGTCTGCAAACCATTCCCGCGTCGGTCTATCTGCTGCTGTTCTATACGTATCCGGCGCTGGTCGCCCTGCTGTCGCTGCTGCGCGGCGAGCGTATCGAACGGACGGCGTGGCTGGCGCTGGGGATCACGCTGGTGGGCGCGGCGCTGACGATGCCGAACCTGAGCGAAGGCTTACAGCAGGGCGCGAACGTACAGGGTGTCGTGCTGGCGCTGGTGAATGCCGTCGCCGTCGCCGTGTATTTTGTCGTCCAGAGCCACCTGTTAAGGGGCTGTACCGACACGGTGCGGGCGTCGGCGTGGAGCCTGACGGGAACGCTCATACCGCTGGTGGTGCTGCTCCCGTTTCGCCCGCTGCAACTCCCGGCAAACCTCATGGTCTGGTTCAACCTTGCCTGCCTGATTCTGGTCAGCACCGTGCTGCCGGTGGTCATGCTGAACGCGGGCATTCAACGGCTCGGCGCGCCGCGCGCCGCCATCCTCGGCACGACAGAACTGGTGCTGGCGCTACTCTGGGCGGTCCTGATCTTAGGCGATACCATCACGCCGGTTCAGGTGGCTGGCGGCGTGCTCATCTTCTTCAGCATCATTCTGCTGCAAATCCGGCAAATCCGAAGCCCGACGCCTCCACCCCTGATCCCCGGCGATCACACCGTGGGTCTCTGATTTTCTCATCTGTGGTTTACGTCCTTCGCGTAAACTGGTCACAGAAGCGAGGACAGGATGAAACGCAAAGCCGACACCGTCACCGACAGTATGCGCCAGCGGCTACAAACCAACCGCGACGGTCGAATTGCTACCGACCAATGGCTCGATCTCGTGACCGAGCCGCTCGTGACGCTGCTTCTTCTGCTTACGCCCGCGATTCTGATTCTGGGACCCCGCTTCCGGTTTTTCCTGACCCTGCCGCTCCCGATCATCGTCGTGCTGGCGCTGGCGGCGCTGCTCGTGCCGCTGCTGCTGCGCGCCCGTCGTTATGCCCGCGCGCCGATTCATTTCGACGTTCTATATGCCGAGGACAATCCGCGCCCGCCGTGGCGGTTCTGGCGTCCCCAGGCGTTCGAGATGAAGGACGGCGGGACGGTCCGGTTTTACAAGCGGCTGGCGCCGTTTATGTACTTTCGCCCCGGCTATCCGTATCTCGTCTACTATCTGGAAGATGGGGGCGGTTACGTGCTGCTGAGCGTCGCTCCGGCAGACCACGCCGACGCGGAGAAGTGGTACCCCTCGAAGTTTTTTGAGCTGCGGCGCTCGCGGCGGATCGCTCGATAAATCCCTTCGCATCGCTTACGAAAATTTGATCTTCCTCTGAGATAATTCCTACACAACGGCGTTACGGTAAGCGTGATGCAAGTCTCGAACGGCGTTTGTTGGAGGAAATCATGGCGAATAACCTCACTCGATATAACCCTGTGCGCGAAATGCTGTCCATGCGCGACATGGTGGATCGGCTTTTCGACGACAATTGGCGTCCGTTTTTTGAAGAAGGTCCGGTGGGCGCGAACGCGCTGGCGCTGGATGTGGTCGAGGATGACCAGCAGTATCGCGTGACGACCGAGCTTCCCGGCGTGAAGCCGGATGACATTCGCGTGCGTCAGGAAGGCGATTATCTGGTCATCGAAGCCGAGACGCGCGACGAAACGGAAACGAACCCGCAGGAAGGACAGCGCCCGGTCATCAAGGAGCGGCGTTACGGGCACTACAGCCGCCGCCTGCGCCTGCCGCAGCGCGTGGATTTCGACGCGGCGGAGGCGACCTATGAAGATGGTGTTTTGAAGCTGACGCTGCCGAAATCGGCGGAAACGCAGCCCCGTACCATTCCGGTTCGCACCGGCAGGGAGAATGGCAGCCAATCGTAAAGCGAGTCCATGAGCGAGCAGCAGGGATACCCCAGGGTATCCCTGTTTTGATTCGCTCCCGGTTGCGCGCCGACGCATCCTGCGATACGGTATCGCGCGATCTAAAGGCGAGGGACGATGCGGCGTCTGTTTCTCCTGCTCGGCGTGTTGGTGCTCCTGGTCGCGGCTTTTCTGCGCCTGTGGCAGCTGCATCAGTACCCGCCGGGACCGCATTACGATGAGGCGGTTTATCTGCTCATCACGCGCAGTATTGCCTTCGGCGGCGCGCGCCCGTTCCCGATTGTCGAAGCCTATCAGGGGCGCGAAGTGCTGTATATGTACCTCGACGCGCCGCTCCTGCGCCTGCTCGGCGACCGGATTTTTACGCTCCACGTCTCGAATGCGTTCTATAACCTCATCACTATCGCCGCGTCAATGGCGCTGGGACGGGTGATGTTTGCCGGGCGGCGAGGGCTGGTTGTGGGGCTGGCGGCTGGCGCACTGATGGCGCTGTCGTTTCCGCAAATCTGGCTCGGACGGCAGGCGTTCCGCGCGGTCACGCTGCCGTTATGCCAGGCGTTGGCGCTCCTGTTTCTGTGGCGCGGGCTGAACGCGCGGCGCGGCGGCTGGGGCTGGCTGATCACAGGCGGCGTTTTCGCGGGCGCGGCGCTGTACACGTATATGGCGTCGCGGCTGTTCCCGTTCTGGCTGCTGATCGCGGGGGTGGCGCTGCTGCTTTGGGATCGCCAGCGGCGAGGCTTTCGGCTGCGTCAGGGGCTGGTCTTTTTCGGGGTACTGACGCTCGTGGCGCTGCCGATGGCGATTTACGCGCTCCGGGAACCGGACATTTTTCTGGGGCGTCTGGCGGAGGTCACACGGGAGGCGCGGTCGGTCACGCTGGCGGAAAGCGTCGTTTTGCACGCGCGCATGTTCTTCCTGGAAGGCGACCCGTACCTGCGCTACAACATCCCCGGTCGCCCCTATTTCACGTGGCTCGAAGGTATCTTTCTGCTGGTCGGCATCGCGGTCTGCGTGTGGCGGCTGACCCACCGGGGCAGAGCGACCGAGCGCGCGGGGTATCTGCTGGCGCTGCTGTCGCC
>CALMDI010000898.1 GCA_937864975.1 uncultured Chloroflexota bacterium
TTGGCGGGACCCCCGCGCAAGCGAGACGGGGTGGGGTTGCCCGACTAGCAATCACGGTAACAATTTGTGTTGAGAACAGGCAATGCATATTCGGCGAGGTTTCCGGTGGAGAAATGCAACTCAAGGAGCTTGGTTCCGCCGTAGAGAGCGAATGGCTCCGAACTCCCGCCGTGCGTCCGAACGTCGACCTCGATCTGTTTGTCGTTATGCCGAATCACTTTCACGCAATTCTCTTGATAAGCGGCGACGGCGTAGGGGCGACCGGCTCGGTCGCCCCCGCATTTAAGATCACGTCCGGTTCTCTCGGCGCCATCATGGCGCAGTTTAAACGAGAAAGCACCGTGAAAGTTAACCGGTTACGGGATAAGGCGGGTGCAAAGCTCTGGCAGCGCAGTTATCACGACCGAACCATCCGTAACGAGCGCGAGCTGAACGCTCTGCGCGATTACATCCTGAACAATCCGTCTCAATGGAAGCCAGATGATTTTTACGGCTGATACAATTCCAGGCAGTCAAACGTGGAACAATGTGGATATAGCATCGTAGACCGGCTCTGTCGCCCTGTTTACCATTACCTCATCGGCAGTTCGCGGCGAAGCTCGTCGAGCATTTGAAGGGTGAGGAGGTTGCGGAGCGCCACGCCCGCCCGCGCTTCGTCGCCCCGGTCATAGCGCAGCATCCGGTAGCCGCTGTGGCGCATGTGGATGCCGTCGCCTTCCAGCCCGTAGTACGGCAGCGGGCGTGCCGCCGCCCACAGGTTGATGAGCGGCACCTGATACTCGCGGGCGAGGTCGATCAGCGTGCGGTTGAACGCGACCGCCCGATCCCACGTCCGGGACGCGGGATCGTAGCTGAAGGTGGACAGCACGGGGATGATGCCGCTCGCCAGCGTCTCGTCGATCAACCGCCGCATCTGCGTCTCGTAGTCCGCGACCTCGACGTGGACGACATCGTTGGGTCCGAACATGATGAAGGCGACGCTCGGCGCGTTGAGGCGATACTCACATGCCAGCGGGGTCTCGTTTGGCTCGCAGTACGTCGCCGCCCAGAACGGGTCGAACACGCCGAAGCTGGTCAGCCCGACCTGCGCGGCGACACTCTCCCACGGGGTCGAAGGACCGAAGAAGTCGAGCGTCTCCTGAAGATGGTCGTAGGGTCCGAGGATATGATCGTCGCGGTTCATGAGCGAGAGATAGAGCGGGTCGGCGCTCAGGCTGTCCCCGACTTTAGTGACGACGCTGCTCTGATTGCCCATCTCGCGTCCGCGGCGGTAGACCAGGCGCATCTCCGGGCTGATTTCGGGGATAACCGGCGCGGCGTAGAGGGCTGCCAGGTCGGCGGACGGCACGTTGTCCGGGTCGGCGTCCGGCACCGTGTCGTTCACGGGCACGCGGCTGAAGCGCAGCGCCGGGTCAAGCTGCAAGTGCCCGGTCATCACCCACCCGTTGATCTCGGACACGCCGCCGCGCCGCCGCTGGACGTGGAGCCAGTTGCCGACGTCGTTGCGTTCGACAATCGTCACGTCCACGCCAGCGTCGAGGATGCCAAAGCGCCGAAACGTATCGCCGGGACCGCTGTAGATCACGGTCGGCTCGGTGGCGGTGGCAATGGTGGTTGCCCCGGCGGCGTCCAGCGTCAGCGCGATGCCCGCGCTCATGACGAGCAGCACAGCCGCCAGCACGACGAGTTGGGTCATCCACCGGGAGCGGCGTCGCATGAGGAACAGTCCTGTGTTGACGTGAGGTTATGGGACACCCCCGCGCGGGGGTGTCGGGTTCGCTACTACTATACTCCGAAACCCCGGCTCACGAGGGCGGGCGAAGCGAGTGGATTCGCGCGGAACCGCGCTAAGACGCGCCCTCGTCGAGCGTGTCGGCTTCAGGAGTCACGTCGAGTTCTGGCACGCTGGTCGGCAGAGCGAACGCGCCGCAGCCGGCGAGGGCTTCCTCAAATTCCAGCAGGCGCTGCGGGTCGGGGCTTGGGAGCGCCTGTTCCAGCGCATAGCCCTGACGCAGGAGCGGGACGGCGGCGGCGCAGTTGTTGAGCTGCGCGTTGATGCGCCCCGCCGAGCGATAGTGAAGCGGGTTGGTAGTGCCGATCTCGATAACGCGCATGAAGGCGTCTTTCGCCGCCTCGTTCTCGCCCATGCCAAACAGGACGGTACCCTGGTAGTAATTGCAGTTGAGGCTTTCCGGGTTGGTTTCGACGCAGCGCGACAGGAAGTCGAGCGCCTGATTGGCGTCGCCATAATGACGGAACGAGAAATAACTCAGCGCGTAGAGCGCGTTCGAATTGGCGGGGTTCAATTCAACAATTTGCTGAAGCGTTTCATAGCCCGCGTCGGGGTCTTCGTTCGACTGAAGCCACGCCATCTCGATGCCGAT
>CALMDI010000899.1 GCA_937864975.1 uncultured Chloroflexota bacterium
GTTCGGCAACGTTCCGATTTATCTGCATGAAGCCAATCATCCCTGGGTCGTGCGTCCCGATCCCGCGATCCAGTTCTGGGACGGCGACAAGCGCCCGCTTGCGGATGACGTCACGCTCGTGCGCTGCGGCGGGCATTTTCCGGGCAGCACCGCGCTCCACTGGGCGTCGGGCGCGGGCGGTAAAGGGGTGCTGCTCGCGGGTGATACCGTGATGGTACTTCCCGACCCGCGTTGGGTCAGCTTTATGTACAGCTTCCCGAACCTGATTCCCCTCCCGCCGTCGGCGGTTCGAGGCATTGTCGCCGCGGTCGAGCCATTTGCGTTTGACCGCCTTTACAGCGGCTGGTTCGATGCCGTTGTCTCCTCCGATGCAAAGGGCGCGGTCGCGCGCTCGGCGGAACGCTACATCCGAGCCATGCAGGACTAACCCGGTAAGCGGTTACATTTGTACCGAATTGCTTGACGTAGAACATTTGTTCATTACACTGAATATCATGCATATTCAATCCACTCCCGACACCTTTACCAAGCTCGCGCAGGTCAGCGACGCGACCACCTTCGAGCCGGCGGGCGACCAGCCGCAGACCGAGCGCGCGCGCCGCCCCTACCAGTCGCGCAGCCTCGCGGAGTGCGTCACCAACGTCGCGACGCCGAGGGGTCCCATGCCCATCATGAAAACGATGGTCACGACCGCCTGCGAGCGCAACTGCAATTACTGCCCTTTCCGCGCCGGGCGCGGCAAGACGAAGCGCGTCACCTTCACGCCGGACGAATTGGCGTCGGCGTTCGATACGCTTCAGCGCGCGGGCAGCGCGCGCGGCATGTTTCTGTCGTCGGGCATCATCAAGGGCAGCGTCACCACGCAGGACAAAATCATCGACACGGCGGAGATCGTGCGGAAGCGTTACGGCTATCGCGGCTACATGCATCTCAAGATCATGCCGGGGATCGAGCGCGACCAGCTTGCGCGCCTCATGCAGCTTGCCGACCGCGTGTCGGTGAATCTCGAAGGACCCTCGCAGACGCGCGTGAACGCGCTCGCGCCCAAGAAGGATTTCAACCTCGAGCTGCTGTCGATGCTTCAGATGGCGGACGCCATCCGGCGCGAAAACCCGCATCGCAAAATGCCGAGTCTGGCGACGCAGTTCGTCGTCGGCGCGGTGGGCGATACCGACGTCGAAATTATGTCGCTCAATCAGCGCCTGTACAGGCAGTTACGCCTCGCGCGCGTTTACTTTTCTGCGTTCCATCCCGTCTTGCAAACGCCGTTTGAGAATGTCCCGGCGGTCGATTTGCAGCGCGAGACACGCCTCTACCAGTCGAGCTTTCTTCTGCGGGATTATGGTTGGGATGTCGAAGAACTGTCGTTCGCGCCCGGTGGCAATCTCCGCCTGGACGTCGATCCAAAGCGGGCATGGGCGGACGAAAACCTGGTCAACGCGCCAATTGAGTTGATGACGGCGGATCGGGAACGACTGCTGCGCGTGCCGGGCATTGGTCCCGTGTCGGCGGACGCCATTCTCAACGCGCGGCGGCGCGGGCGCTTGACCGACCTCGCCCAGCTTCGCAAGCTCAACATTCACGCGCCGGAGCAAGCCGCGCCTTACATTCTTCTCGACGGGCGCCGCCCCTCGACGCAGCTACGACTTTTCTAAACGGAGTTGATCGAGCCGTAACAGCCCCAGCGCCATCGCCGCTGCCCACCCCAGCACCTTGAACTCACCGCCTGCCAGCGCCCCCTCGGCTTCGGCGCGGCTAAGCAGCAAAAGCGTCTGTTCTTCGAGGTCGTCGGCGTCCGGCTCGCACACATGCCGGGCGCCCCGCGCCAGAAACAGGTGGGCGGTTCCCGCGCCCCGGTTGCCATCGACCACGTAAGCGCCCAGCGAAACCCATGTCGCCGCCTCGTAGCCGGTTTCCTCGCGCAGCTCGCGCTGTGCCGCCTGTAACGGCGCTTCGCCCGGTTCCAGGTAGCCGCCCACCGGCGCGAGGCTCGTGCCCTCGACGCCATATTTCGTCTGGCGAAAGACGAGAAACCTGCCTACGTCGGTTTCGACCACGACATTGACGTATTCCGGCGTGACGAGCCACGCCCAATCGGGAATGATCGTGCCGTCCGGCAGTTCGACGGCGTGGTTCTCCACCGTGAGAAATTTGCCATGATCCAGTAGGATCGTGCGGGACAGGGTTTTCCACGGCTGCATCGAATTCGCATCTCCATCGTGCGCTGCCA
>CALMDI010000900.1 GCA_937864975.1 uncultured Chloroflexota bacterium
CAGACGACATCGCGACGCTTCTGCCGCCAAACTGGCGCATGACCGATGGGCTGACGATGCACGAATTCTATGAAGGTGTCGAGCCGTTCGAGTCGTTGTTCGCCCCCATTTACAACTATTTCTTCGTCGTGCGCGCGGAGCGTGTCGGTTAATCGGATGCGATCCTCGTGATTGGTCGGCGCGACCTGAATGCTTACTGCCTGAGCCTGCCGGGCACGGTCAAGCAATACCCGTTTGGCGAAGGCGCGGGGGTATTCAAGGTGCTCGGCAAAATGTTCGCGCTCGTGCCCGATGGCGATCCATTGTCGATCAGTCTGAAGTGCGATCCAATGCGCGCCGTCATGCTGCGCGACACGTATGCTGCCGTCACACCCGCTTACCACATGAACAAAAGGCACTGGAACGGAGTTGCCGTCGATGGATCGATTCCCGACGACGAGGTGTACGAACTCATCGATCACTCCTACGACCTCGTCGTCGCCAGCCTGCCGCGCCGCGACCGGGAGCGGCTTGGTCGCGAAGCGTCTCACGACTGATCTCCCACAGGACGAATGCCTCGTGAAGTTCACAACGCTCTGCATCGACCGAACGCAACGCGCGGCGACCGGGAACAGGGTTTGAATGGCACAATGGCGTTCACTGGACGAGGCGGCGGCGCTGGTGCCGGATGGCTGCACGCTGGCGCTGGGCGGCATGACGGTCTACCGTCGCCCGGTGGGGTTCGTGCGCGCGCTGCTTCGACGCACCGCCCGCCCGCGTGACCTGACCCTGTTGTGCTTTACCGCCGGGTTTGAAAGCGATCTGCTGGTCGGGGCGGGCTGTGTATCCACGGTGCGAAGCTGCTACTTCGGTCTTGAATCCTTTGGCTTCGCGCCCATGTTCACCGCGGCGGCGCAGCAGGGCGCGATTCACATTGTCGAGGAGACAGAAGCCAGCCTTGCGATGGGCATTCGCGCGCGGATGGCAAATGTCGATTTTATGCCGTCGCTGGCATGGCTTGGAACCGATCTGCCGAAGCTGCGCCCCGACGTCAAAATCATCACCGATCCCTACAGCGGCGAAGACGTCACCGCGTTTCCCGCCATCCGCTGTGACGTCGCGGTGCTGCACGGACTGGAAGGCGACCGCGAGGGCAACGTGACGGTCAACAACAATCTCGGCGTTGACCTGGAGCTGGTCTATATCGCGGATACCGTCATTGTGACCGTCGAGCGCGAGGTGGAGCGCTGCGAACGCTCGACCGACCGTTCCCTGATTCCCGCGCCCGGCGCGGACTACATCGCTCATGCGCCGCGCGGCGCTTTTCCAACGTCGTGCTATCCCGACTACCCGATTGCCGGCGGCGAATTCATGCGCTACGTGGACGCCTGCAACGCCGGCGAGTTTGAACGCTACGTCGCGGAGTTCACCGCCTCGCAGTAGCGCGAAGGTGGTGGGGTTGCCACCCCCACAATCCATTGCACGCAGGGTCAGTCTGCGTTATACTCTTGATAACATCACTGGCAGGGGAGTCCACGGCATGTGGGCTGAGAGGGTGCGTACCGCCGCACCGACCCTTAACCTGATCCGGATCATGCCGGCGTAGGGAGCGAATTTGCATCGGCTGTTTGCCACCCCTACCACGGCGCTGGAGGGGTGGTTTCGTTTCCCCTGACGGTGAGTGCGTTCGTTTAGGTCAGGAGCCTATCATGACACGCTGGTGGCTGGTCGTTGGATTGCTGATGCTGGCTGCCGCGCCCCTGGCGGCGCAGGATGAAACCATGACGCTCACGGTCGTCGCGCACGATAGCTTCGCCTACAGCGAGGACGTGATGCAGGCGTTTACCGACGAGACAGGAATCGGGGTCGAGGTGCTGCGTCTGGGCGACACGGGCACGATGGTCAATCAGTTGATCCTGACGCGCGACGTGCCGCTTGGCGATGTTGTCTACGGCGTCGATAACACCTTCCTCAGCCGCGCGCTTGAGGCAGAGTTGTTTGTTCCCTACGAATCGCCCGCGCTCGAAGGCGTCCCTGAGGATTTCATACTGGACTCGCAGTCTCGCGTGACGCCGGTGGACTACGGCGATGTCTGCCTCAATTACGACGTGACCTACTTCATCGCCAACGACACCACGCCCCCCGAAAGCCTCGCGGAGCTGACTCGTCCGCCGTTTCGCGGCTTGCTGGTCGTCGAAAACCCCGCCACCTCGTCGCCGGGGCTGGCGTTTCTGCTGGCGACCATTGGCGTCTTTGGTGAGGAAGGCGATTACACGTATCTCGATTACTGGGCAGACTTGGTCGAGAACGACGTGCTGGTGGTCGACGACTGGACGACGGCGTACTCGGTCGAGTTCAGCGGCAGCACAGGCAGCCAGGGGACGCGACCGCTGGTGGTGAGTTATGCCAGCAGCCCGCCAGTCGAGGTGTTCTTCATGGAAGAGCCGCCGGAACAGGCGCCGACGGCGGCGGTTGTCGCGGACGACACCTGTTTCCGCCAGATCGAGTTCGCGGGTATTTTGCAGGGCACGCAGAACGAGGACGCCGCGCGGCAGTTTATCGACTTCCTGCTGAGCCGCGAGTTTCAGGAAGACATGCCGCTGAACATGTTCGTCTATCCGGTGAACCCGGAAGCGCAGCTTCCAGACGTGTTTACGGAATTCTCGTCTGTGCCTGACGCACCCATCCTCCTCGACCCCGCCGAGATTGACGCCAACCGCGAGCGCTGGATTCAGGAATGGACCGAAACCGTTCTTCGATAGCCAGACGTCCGAATGGGCTGCGGTACGGGCTGCTGCTCGTGCCGCTGCTGTTTTTGGCGCTGTTCTTCTTTTACCCACTGGCGGCGATCCTGAGCGTCAGCCTCGCGCCGGAAGGACAGCTTGACCTCGGCGCGTTCGCGCAGATCGTCGGCTCAAGCTACTACCTCGAAACGCTGTGGTTCACCACCTGGCAGGCGGCGCTGTCCACGCTGCTGACCATCGCGCTGGCGCTGCCCGGCGCTTATGTCTTCACACGCTATCAATTCCCCGGCAAAACACTGCTGCTCTCGCTGGCGACGCTGCCGTTCGTCCTGCCGACAGTCGTGGTCGCGGCGGCATTCACGGCGCTTGTCGGTCCGCGTGGGCTGCTCAATGCAGCGCTCATGGGCGCGTTCTCTTTGGAACAGCCGCCGGTTCAGCTAGAGCGCACGCTGGCACTTATCCTCATCGTTCACGTTTTCTATAACTACGCGGTCGCGCTCCGCATAATCAGCAGCTTCTGGATGACGCAAAGCGCGCGCGTCGAAGAAGCGGCGCGCGTGCTCGGCGCGCATGGCTGGCGGCTGTGGTGGGAGGTTCGCCTTCCGGCGCTGCGCCCGGCAATTCTCGCGGCGTCCGTGCTGGTGTTCATCTTCACCTTTACCAGTTTTGGTGTCGTGCTCATCCTCGGCGGCCCGCGCTTTGCCACGCTGGAAGTGGAAATCTTCGTGCAGGCGCGCAACCTGTTCAATCTCCCGGTCGCGGCGGCGCTGTCGCTGGTGCAGATCGGGCTGATGTTCGGGATGCTCGCCTTTTACACGCGCCTCCAGCGCCAGATGCCCGCCGATATCCAAAGCGCGCGCACTG
>CALMDI010000901.1 GCA_937864975.1 uncultured Chloroflexota bacterium
CCGTTTTTTTCTAGACTACAACCGTCTCAATACACTGACCAATCGCAGTATCACGATTGACGACGCCAAACATTTCATTGCCAACAGTGCCGAACGCTATGATTTCGTCGCCACCGACCTTCCGGCTGCTTACAGTATCCAGACGGCGACCTTGTATTCCGCCCCATTTTTCGCCGAGATTGCGCGACACATGAATCCGGGCGGCGTGTTCGTTGTCAATCTGACCAGCGAATTTACGCCGGATGATGAGGTGTCGCGCCGCATCACAGCCGGGCTGTTGGCGAACTTTAAAGAGGTGATGGTGGTGACACCAAAATCGGTGGGTTGGAGTTTTGCTTATACCAGTGACCGGCTGCCTTTTGACCGCGCGGCGATTGAGACAGCCTTACGTGACAGCGGCGAACAGGAATTTGTGATTTATGAAACCTCTGCTGTTCGCGCCTTTGTCGGCGCGGCGCGACCCATCACGCTCGACTCGATGGATATTGTCCTGCATGTCAGTTGGGATTGGATCAGGGGACGGTTGGATTAAATGCAAGCTAGAGATTGGTCTAAACCGAGTATGCTGAGCAGCCGTTATTATCCCCTGTATCCATCGCTGGTTGGACTTTTGCTCGGCTTGCTGCAAACCGGGCTGTACTTGCAGCTTTCGTTCACACTGTCGTCGAGCATCGGCACGTATTTGCTGGTCACGCTGTGCTGGCTGCTTGGAAGCGCGATTGGGGCGCTCTGGGTGTCCCGGTCAGAGATGAGCCTGCGGGTCGGGCTGATTCTGGCGCTGATCGCGTATGCCGCCTGCGGCTGGTTCCTCTCGCTGGCGCCCTTCGAGTCCAGCCGGTGGATCCTCTACGCTTTTCTCGTGATTCTGACAGGGTTATACCCCGGTTTATTCTTCGCACGGATGGCGCCCTATTACCGCGCGCGGACGCTGTTCTTCCTCGAAAATAACGGTTTCATTCTCGGTCTGGCGGCGGGCACGCTGCTGTTCATGATCGCCGGACGCGCGATTCTGTGGCTCGCTCCTGCCGTCGTCGCGATGGTCGTGCTGCTGTGGGACGAGCTTTTTCTACGGTCGCTTTCCGCGGAAAAGTAGACAGATGACCTATTGCACAGCCCAGCAATCGAACATACATTATAACATTGTGTCTTTCGGCATTTCATTTGCGGATGCCTTCAATAGGGACGAATGATGGTTCGGATTGGATATCACGCATCGCACGAGCAGTTTAAGCCGAGCGACCTTTTGCGCTGGGTGACGTTCGCCGAGCAGGCAGGCTTTACCGCCGCCATGTGTTCGGATCACTTCCACCCGTGGAGCGAGCGTCAGGGGCAAAGCGGTTTCGCGTGGTCGTGGCTGGGCGCGGCGCTGCAAGCCACCGACCTGCCCTTCGGCGTCGTCTGCGCGCCCGGTCAGCGCTACAACCCGGCGATCATCGCGCAGTCGACCGCGACACTGGCGGAGATGTTTCCGGGACGATTTTCGGTCGCGCTGGGCAGCGGTCAGGCGCTCAACGAGCACATTACGGGTACCGGCTGGATTCCGAAAGCCGACCGCAACGCCCGCCTGAAAGAAGCGGTCGACGTAATCCGCGCACTGTGGGCAGGCGAGACCGTGACGCACCGCGGCTGGTTCACCGTCGAAGAGGCGAAACTGTATACCCGCCCGGAAGAGCCGCCGCTGCTGGTAGGCGCGGCGATCACCGCGGAGACCGCCGAATGGGTCGGCGGCTGGGCAGACGCCATCATCACTGTGTACAAGCCCGTCAAGGAGCAGAAAAAGTTCATCGAGAGCTTCCGGCGGGGCGGCGGCGAGGGCAAGCCGATGTTCCTACAGGCGCAGACGTCCTATGCGCCGACCGATAAACAAGCGAGACAGGGAGCGTACGACCAGTGGCGGACGAATATCTTCAAGAGCGCCGTCCTCTCGGACATTCGGATGCCAGCCCAGTTCGACGCGCTGGCGGAGGTCGTGAAGCCCGACGATCTAAACGATCACATCCGCATCTCGTCGGACATCGCTCAGCACATTGCATGGCTGGAAGAGGATACCAAGCTCGGATTCGACCGCATTCTGATCCACAACGTAAACCGCGAACAGGAACGTTTTATCGAGACGTTCGGCGAGCGCGTTCTTCCCGCGCTGACCGCGCACTCCTGACGATCATCTTCATCTTCCCAAACTCTGGAGACCAACCATGAAGCATCCTCAGACCGCCGAACATGAGCGGCTTTTTGAGCAGCCCGATTGGACGCAGTGGGGACCTTACCTTTCAGAGCGTGCGTGGGGCACGGTTCGCGAAAACTATGGCGACAGCGACGCCGTGTGGGAGCATTTCCCGTTCGAGCAATCTCACAGCCGCGCCTATCGCTGGTCGGAAGACGGACTTGCCGGGTTTTGCGACCGGGAGCAGCGCGTTTGCCTGTCACTCGCGCTGTGGAACGAACGCGATCCGATCCTGAAAGAACGACTTTTCGGCGTTTCCGGCAACGAAGGCAACCACGGTGAGGACGTGAAGGAGTATTACGTTTACCTGGATGGCGTACCAAGCCACGCCTACATGAAGGCGCTCTACCGCTATCCGCAGGCGGAATTTCCATATCGCGAATTAGTCTCGCGCAACAAGCCGCGCGGCAGGAGGCGGTGGCGGCGCACGCGGAGACCGAGGCCGCGCG
>CALMDI010000902.1 GCA_937864975.1 uncultured Chloroflexota bacterium
TGAAAAGATACGCTTGAACATGATTCAATACATACCAAAACCTGAACGATGCTCAAAAAGAGGGTGTAACATTATGGACAGATTTCGGCAATGCTCCTCCTGTCTCCCAAATTGGCGATTAGCGCTGACGAGCCGCGATGCTGTAGAGAGCCACCGCCGCCACAATCACGAGTCCTTTGACGATCAGTTGTACCTGCAAATTCATGCCGAGCACGAGCGTCATGCTGCCTAAAAGCTGAACGATGAGCACGCCCGCCATCGTGCCCAGCAGGCTGCCGCGCCCGCCGGTGAACGCCGCGCCGCCGACGATGGCTGCCGCGATGGAATCGAGATCGAAACCGCGACCGAGATAGCGGTCGACGTAGCCGATGTAGCCACTGAGCACGACGCCGGCGACGACCGCCATGAGGCTGCACAGGATATAGACGGATATACGGATGAGGTCGATACGCACGCCGGACAGCCTCGCCGCCTCGCGGTTGCTGCCGACCGCGTACACGCGCCGTCCCCAGGAGGTTCTCGCGAGCAGGAAGGCAAAGATCAGATTAAACACCAGCCATAGGATGAAGGGCACCGGCAGCGGACCGATGGACTGGTTCACGACGTTCAAGCCGTCCGGCACGAAGCCGCTGGGAATGCCCTGAGTGTATGCCACTGTCGCGCCGGAGACCAGCACCAGCACGCCGAGCGTTGCCACGAAGGGCGGCACGTTGCGCCTGGTTATCAGCAGTCCGTTGCTCAGCCCCACCAGCCCGCCGAGCGCGAGCGCCGCGAGAATGGCGACCGGCAGCCGGGCGTTGTCGCCGTTGCTTACCTCCGCGATGATGACATTCGCCAGCACAATCACGCCGCCCACCGAAAGGTCGAGACCCGCGACCAGCAATACGAGCGTTTGCCCGATGGCGACCAGTCCAAGCTGCGACGCCTGCCGCAGGTTGAGCGCAAGACTCTGCGGGTTGTAAACATCGGGCGTGATGACCAGGGCGACGAGCATGAGGACGGCAAGGGAGACGTAGACGCCGTAGCGCAGCACAAACAGCCGGGGGGAGATGCGCGCCGGTCGTGCGGCGGGGGCAGGGTAATCGTGAACCGTACTCACGCGGGATCTCCTCAGACCTCCGGTTCGTCCATGTGTGCCGATGTGGAGGCGCTCCATGTTCGCGTCCGGTTAAGACATCCGGAAATTATAGTGATCTCAGGGAGCGGTTGTCAAAAGCGCGGGTGCTCGTGGGTGGTCTCATTGGTCTATATCCGCTAGACTGCGTTAGAGACATCATGTCAGCATGTTAGCTTGACGAGGCGGAGCTTGGGGACATGCGCCAAAAACTGATGATTCCCGGACCGATTGAGGTCGAGGACGAGGTGTTGCACTGGATGGGCGAGCCGGTTCGCGCGCATTACGGTGACGAATGGGTCGCCGTCCACAACGAGACGGTCAGTTTGCTGCAGCAGGTCATCGGCACGCGCGGTAAAGTGTTCATGCTGCCCGGCAGCGGCAGCCTCGGCGTCGACGCGGCGGTGCAGTCCACGTTCGCGCCCGGCTCGAAAGTCGCGCTGGGCATCAACGGGCATTTTGGCAGGCGGCTCGAAGAAATCCTGAAGGCGAACGGCGTGAAGGTCGTGCCGGTCGAATCCTCACCGTCAACGCCGCTCGACCCGCAGGCATTTGATCGCCTGCTGCGAGACGATCCGTCCATTGTTGGCGTCGCCGTCGTTCACCTCGAAACCTCGACCGCCATTCTCAACCCGGTGCGCGAGATTGCCCGCGCTGCCCGCGCTCATAATCGCCTGAGTCTGGTCGATACCGTGTCGTCGCTGGCGGGCGCGGACTATCGCATGGACGACTGGGAGATCGACGTGACTGTATCGGCGTCCCAAAAGGGCTTGGGTGGCACGCCAGGTATTGCCATCGTCGCCGTTGGCGCGCGCGGCTGGGACGCGATTGCCAGCCAGCCCGACTACCCGCGCAGCTGGTATCTCGATCTTCGCCGCTGGCAGTGGTACGTCGAGAACTGGGGCGACTGGCATCCGTTCCCGGTGACGATGCCCACGTCGGTCGTGCTGGGGCTGCGCGCCGCGCTCCAATCCATCGCGCGGGACGGGATGGAAAATCGCTTCCGCCGCTACGAAGCGCTCGCGGCGCGCCTGCGAAACGGGCTGCGCGAGATGGGCTTCACCCTCACCGTGGACGAATCGCTCATGTCGCCAGTACTCACGGCGGTCAATTCGCCTGAAGGCATTCCGTCTGGTGACCTCGTTCGCTACCTCGCGCAGGAACACAACGTCAAGATCACGTCGGGCTTCGGCGCATCGAAGGAACGTGTCTTCCGCATCGGTCACATGGGCGCTGTCGTGAACGACGCCGACATCGATCAATTGCTCAGTGCGATCCGTCAATTTCTGGCGACGCGCCAGCCGCAAGTCGTCGAGCGGAAACCTTAACGTTCCGCATCGCTCGCGGTGTAATAAGGCGCCCACTCGACGCCGTTCCACGACCGGGAGGATTCGGGGACGAATTTAATCAGGTAGCGCGGGCGGTTATCCGTGCCGCCAAGATATACAGTGCCGTGTTCCTCACCCAGGTAGCGCACCGACATGCGCTGCGCCACTGCAAGGCACTGCCCTTCCATCGGCGCGGGTCCAAACACGATCTCGGCTTTGCCCCGGAACAGCACGCGCGCGTAGGTGCCGCTGTCCAGAGCGCATGAGACGGCGACGTTCGGATTCTGCTTGATGTGCTGCACCCACGCGGAACGCTCGCGCGGCACGATCCACATGGCGCTGCCGTCCCACTCCTGCCAGACCGGCGTGATGTAGGGCATTCCGTTCTCGTCAATCGTCGCCACGCGGGCGACGACCGCGCCCTGAAGAAAGTCGAAAATCTCCTGGTCGCTCATCTTGCGGTTTGCACCCATCCAGTCAGGATGCTGCGGTTGAGTCATGGCGCTTTCCTCATAAAATCAACCCGTTTCGGTTAAGATGCCTCGAAGGATAGCCTAATCATGGGACAGACGCCACGCGCCTTTTGGACCAATATGGACTGAAGCCCGGTTCAGCTTGAGCCGGGCTTTTCATCCTTGAGATGGTTGCGCTTGAACAGGGGGGGTTGCCGTGAATTCAGGGTTTAGGCGGCGCTAACCGTCGTCGCCTGGCTTCGAACATAGTCGGCAAGCTGGCGCAGCTCCTGCCTGAAAATATGGCGCGTGATCGGCGGATTCATCAGCCTCTCCATAACGCCCGTAAAACCGGGGCTGGCGCTGCTTTCCGTGGCAATGGTAACGCGCGTGCGTTCGCCGCCGTCGAGAGATTCCAGCGTAAACGCCGTCATCACTCCGGCGTTCGCGTCCGTTTCGACCAGCACGCGACCAGGCTCCGGCTCGGTGACCGCTTCGCGATACAGTTTTTTGACGCCCATGACCTTCATGCCGAAGCGGATCACCGTACCCGCGCCCTGTCCGCCATTTTCGACGGTCAGTTCGGTAAAGTAGGGTCCGGGCAGAATTGCCGGATGTCCTTCACGATAGTCTGAGATCACGGTATAGATAGCTTCGGGGCGGGCGTCGATCACGTCGCTTGCTTCAGCACGAATGGTGCTCATGGTGCGCTCCTCATCAGGAAACTAGCCTTGCGTGAATAGCTCAAGAATACTCACAACAGGGCGTGTATGTCGTCATCCATTCGCACGAAATTTCACAACTCAATCGGATCGACGGACGACGCCCTCGGATTTCGGGGTAGGTGCGGAGGCGCTGAGCCACTAAAATGACGCTTGAGGACGAGTCGTTACAGGAAGTGAGATGCCCGCTGCTTATCGCAATCTGATACGAGTTCCCTTACTCACGTTGATATTGGGATTGGCGGGCTGCTTTTCCGGCAGTCCCGCGCCCGAAGCCCCGACCGCCGCACTCCCGGCAACCGCTAATCCGCTTCTGGCGGTCGCGCCGCCCACGCTGGTCATGCCCACTGCCGTACCGCTCGACGTGCCTTCCCATCCGCTCAGTATCGCGACTCTGCGCCAGCGCGCCTACGAGGGCAGCGACTTCGTGTTTGAGCAAACGTTGGAACCCGGCGTGAACTACAGCCGTCACGTCGTATCGTATCTCTCGGACGGCTTGAAGATTTTTGCGCTGATGACGATTCCCTATGGCGAGAAGCCCGCGAACGGCTTTCCGGTTGTGATCTTCAATCACGGCTACATCCCGCCCGATCAGTATCGCACGACCGAGCGCTATGTCGCCTATGTCGATGCCTTCGCCCGCAACGGCTACATCGTCGTCAAGTCCGATTACCGCGGGCATGGGGATTCAGAAGGGGACGCGGAGTCGGTCTACGGCAGTCCGGGCTATGTCATCGACGTGCTCAACGCGCTGGCATCCGCCAAGCGCTATCCCGACGCCGACCCGAACCAGATCGGCATGTGGGGGCACTCGATGGGCGGGTATATCACCCTGCGCGCGATGGTCGTCGATCCGACGATCAAGGCGGGCGTGATCTGGGCGGGGGTGGTCGCCTCGTATGACGAGATGTTCCGAAGCTGGTTTGGCGGCGGCAACCGTCGTGGCTGGCTTGGCAACATGATCGAGCAGTATGGCACGCCCGCGGACAACCCGGCGTTCTGGGCGTCGCTCTCCGCCAACAGTTACCTTACCGACCTCTCCGGTCCCGTGCAGCTTCATCATGGAACCGGCGATACCACGGTGCCGTTTGTCTATTCAACGCTGCTGGAGGAACAGATTCGCGCGGTCGGTCAAACGGTGGAGTTGTTTCTGTACCCCAACGACGATCACAACATTGCGACCAACCGCGACGACGCGCTCACGCTCTCGGTTGTATTCTTCAACCAGTACGTGCGGCGCATGTATGGGTAAAGACCCTCTAATACTGCTTCTCCACGTCGAGCAGGTTGAGCATCGGCTCATCCGCGAGATAGCGCCGCAGGTTCTCGATGAAGATCTCGGTGATTTTACGGTTTTCGCTCGCCGCGGTGCTGGCGGAATGCGGGCTGATGAGGACGTTCGGCAGCGACCAGAGCGGGTCGCCCGGCGGCAGCGGCTCGGTCTCGAACACGTCCAGCGCCGCGCCGCGCAGATGCCCGTTTTGCAGCGCCGCCGTCAGCGCCGCCTGATTGACGACCGCGCCGCGCGCGATGTTGATGAGCACCGCGCCGCGCGGCAGTGTGGCTATCTCCGCCGCGCCGATCAAGCCCTCGGTCTCATGCGTGTGGGGCGTCGCCAGCACGAGGTAATCGGCGCTTTCGAGCAGCGGTCGCAGGTCATCCGGCGCATACAGGGCGTCGATACCGGGAATCGTCTGGGATGGGTCGCGCCGGGAGCCGATCACGCGCATATCTAACGCCTTCGCCAGGCGTGCTACTTCGCGCCCGATCTTCCCCAAGCCGATGATCGACAGGGTTTTGCCGACCAGTTCCCCCATCGTATAGCGCTCCCAGTGCTGCGCGGCTTTTTCGCGGTGCAGGTATTCATAGTCTTTCGCGAAATAGAGCATGGCGAACACGACAAATTCCGCCAGCGGGCGCGCGTGGACGCCGCTCGCGGTCGTGAACTTCCAGTTCGTGCGCTTGGCATAGCGCGTGCGCTCGACATACTTGCCGATCCCCGCGCTCGTCGCCTGAATCCACTTGAGATTGGGCGCGAGGTCGGGCAGGTCGTCCGGGTGCGTAAAGTCAAAGTCGAACAGCACGTCCGCCTGCGCCAGCAGCGAGCGCCATTCCTGATCCTGCTCCGGCGTGCGCGGGTTGGGCGCGGTATGGTCGGCAGCGAAGCGCGGCTTGCCGAGCAGGTCGGGACGGTAAATGACGCGCGCCTGCGGAACCGCCGCTTCGATCTGGGCGACGAATTCCGGTTCGAGATACGAAGCAATCAGAACGGTAGTCATTGGGCGGTTTCCTGAGCAGATGAGCCGTCATACGGACGGTAGAGGAAAGCAAGCAGGAGTTCGACCGTCGCTTCAAGGTCATCCTCGTGGACGGTTTCAAAAGGACTGTGCGTGTAGCGCGTCGGCACGACGAGCGCCGCGCTGGGAAGCCCCTCTCGGATCAACATGCCCGCGTCTGAGCCGTAGAGGCTGTAGGCGGCGTGCTGAAGGGGAATCCCGGCGTCCGCGGCGGTGTCGGCAATGCGATTGTTGAGATGAAAGTTGTACGAGTACAGGTCTTTCTGAATCAGGATTGGACCTGCGCCGAGGCGAGACGACACGTTACGAGGATCGACCGTTGGCACGTCGCCGGATAAGCCCGTATCCAGCGCGATGGCGTAATCGCAGCCCAGCGCGCGGTTGACCGAGTTTGCGCCGATCAGCCCCGATTCTTCCTGAATGGTCGAAGCAAGATAAAGGTCATAGTGAAGGCGACTGCGGTCGAGACGGCGCAGAACCTCGTCCATCAGCAGCAGCGAGACGCGGTTGTCCATCGCCTTGCCGGTGATCAGCTTGCCGTTCCGGGTGAACGGCGGATTCCAGACGATGCGGCTGCCGACTTCGATCCCGGCGGCGCGGACTTCTTCGGCGCTGGACAGGAACACGTCCACCCAGAAATCGTTCCAGTCGAGCGCGGTCTTCAGGCGCTGGTCGGCGGTCAGGATGTGCCCGGTCAATGTGGCGAAAACGCCGGGGATTTGCGTGTTCCGTCCGATCACCAGCGCGCGCTGCCCCACCGGGCTAAAGTAGACGCCGCGCAGATCGGGCTTCTGACGGTCGTCGCGCTGACCGGACGTGAAGAACAAAAAGCCTTCCGGCGCAATGTACTTCACCACGAAGCCAATCTCGTCGCCATGACCGACCAGCAGCAGCTTTTTGCCGCTTCCGGCAACGTGCGCGACCAGATTGCCAACCGGCGTAATCTCGACGCTGTCCGTCTGCCCGCGCCAGCGCTCGGCAAGCGGCTCGTGGATCAGGTCTTCGCGCCCGCCGGGCGCGGGAATTTCGCAGAACGTTTTGAGTGTTTCAAACATTGAATTAGAGCCTCAAACGGGGGTCGAGGATGTCGCGCAGCCCGTCGCCCATCAGGTTAATTGCCATCACCGTGGTCATGATCGCCAAGCCGGGAAACGTCGTCACCCACCACGCATTACGGAGGTAGACACGCCCTTCCGCGAGCATGATGCCCCATTCCGGCGTCGGCGGCTGCGCGCCCATGCCGAGGAAGCCCAGCGCCGCCTCGGCGAAGACGCGCAACAGCGCGGCATTCGTCTCGAGAAGTTTTTCCTCGTGCGGCAACCGCCAGTCCCGCGTCGTCGCGTAGCGATAGAAACCGCCGGCGGTGCGGTCCCACAGCCCGCCGTCTGCCATGGCGTCGAGGGTGCGCTCCACGATCCGGCGCCAGCGTTCGTCGCCGCTCTCGCGATAGAGCGCGATCGCGAGGTGGAGCGGCGCGGTGAGTGGAAACTTCGGCTCGATGCCGAAGCCGCCATGCTCCTCGTCGAAGGTCGAGAAGATCGAGTCGACTAATCCGTCTGTGGTGACGTCGCCCGGCCCGCCTTCGCCTTCGGCTCCGGCGAGGTCACGCGCGGACGGCGCGGGACCATTGATATCAGAGAGCCGCGCGTGAAACGCGTCGGCCACGCGCGTGAGCACACCGCTCATGCGAT
>CALMDI010000903.1 GCA_937864975.1 uncultured Chloroflexota bacterium
TCTGAGTAGTCGATGGAATTCAGGATATTTCACCTTTCGCGGTCGCGTGGCTGCTGCTGTCCGCCGCGATGATCGGCGCGATTGTGATTGCGCGCGATACGGACACGGACACGGATTAGGGGGCAGTTGAGATGATCCCGTTGTGGATGTACCTGTTCGTCGCGGCGGCGCTGTTCTGTATTGGCGCGTTCGGAGTATTCGCGCGGCGCAACGCCGTGGCGATTCTCATGAGCGTGGAGCTGATGCTGAACGCGGTGAACATCAACCTGGTCGCGTTCTGGCGCTACATCACGCCGGAGAACATGAGCGGGCAGGCGTTTGCCGCGTTCGTGTTTGTCATCGCCGCGGCGGAAGCGTCGGTGGGTCTGGCGATTATTATTGCGATCTATCGCAGCCGGCGGTCGGTCATCGTCGAAGATGTCGACCTGCTCAAGTGGTAGGCAGGGGCTTGGAGCCGTATGAACGTTGATTTCAGCAATCCTAATTTCCTGCCGTGGCTGATCCCGGTCGGTCCGCTGCTGGCGTTTCTGATTATCACGCTGGCGACGAACCGCTCGAAGCTCGTCCCGGCGACCAGCCCGGAGTACGGCGGGCATCACCCCGATTACAACGGGATGCGCGTGCCGGTTGTCTCGGATGCCGGACGTCTCCTGAGCATCGTCGTCGGCATGATCGGCATTCTCGCCGCGTGGGTCATCAGCCTGACGGTGATCGGGCACGCGCTGCAAGCCGAGCATTTTGGCGAAGAAGTGTTTGCCAGCTCACTCACCTGGATGAACACCGGCTTGACCGAGTTCCGCATGGGCGTGCTGGTCGATCCCCTGACGACGGTGATGCTGTTCATGGTGCCGCTGGCGTGTACGATGATCTTTATTTACTCCATCGGCTACATGGCGCACGACCCGCGCCAGGCGCGCTTCTTCAGCCTGATCTCGCTGTTTGCGGGCGCGATGCTGACGCTGGTGGTGGCGGATAACCTGCTGCTGCTGTTCGTCGGCTGGGAAGTCATGGGGTTGTGTTCGTACCTGCTCATCGGCTTCTGGTTCGAGAAGGAAAGCGCCTACAAAGCCGCGATCAAAGCCTTCACGACCACGCGCGTTGCCGACGTGATTATGCTGCTCGGTATTGCCTACCTGTATATGCAGACGGGCACGCTCTCGTTCCGGGATATCGTCTACAACGGCGCCGTCCTCGAACAGCTTGCCGCGACCCCGGCGATTATTTTCACCAGCCTGAGCGCGGCGGGGCTGATCGGCATTTTTCTGATCATCGGCACCATCGGCAAATCGGCGCAGTTCCCGCTGCACGTCTGGCTGCCGGACGCGATGGAAGGTCCGACGCCCGTCAGCGCGATGATCCACGCCGCCGCGATGGTTTCCGCCGGTATCTACGCGATCATTCGCATGTATCCCCTGTTTGCGGCAGGCGCAGACCCGTCGCATGGCATTCTCAACGCGCCGCTGACGCTGATGGCGATTGTAGGCGCGTTTACCGCGCTTTTCGCCGCGACGATTGCGGTGGCGCAGAACGACGTCAAGCGCGTGCTGGCGTTCTCGACCATCTCGCAGTTGGGCTTTATGATGGCGGCGCTCGGCATCGGCGCTTACGTCGCCGCCGCGTTTCACCTGATTACGCACGCCTTTTTCAAGGCGCTTCTGTTTATGGCGTCCGGCTCGGTCATTCACGGCATGGAGCATGGCGAGCACCACGTTCACGCCCATGCACACGGAAAAGCAGGTCACGGCGCGCACGCCGACGAGCACGCGCATGACGCGGAAGTGCATCCGATTAGCGCCCATACCGCGGAACACGGTGGACACGCGGGGGCGCACGAAGAAGAACCGCACGACGCAGGTATCGGCGACCAGCGCGATACCACGCCCGGTCACGCGCCCGCCTTCGACCCGCAGGACATGATGAACATGGGCGGCTTGCGAAAGACGATGCCCGTCACGTTCATTACGTTCCTCCTCGGCGGGTTGTCGCTGGCAGGCTTGCCGCTGCTGACGGCGGGCTTCTGGTCGAAGGATGAAATCCTCGCCGGGGCGTTCTACGGCGCGTTTACCGAGAACTTCCTGGGCGCGTACGCGATTGTGTTTATCTGTCTCGTGCTCGCGGCAACGCTGACGGCGTTCTACACCATGCGCCAGATTGGCTTGACGTTCTGGGGAGACGCGCGCACCCACGAAGCGCAGCACGCCAGCCTGGGTAAGGGCATCATCCCGATCGCCATGACGACGCCGCTGATCATCCTGGCGTTTTTTGCGGTTACCGCCGGCTTCGTGGGCGTGCCGGACGACTTCCCAATCCTCGGCTCGCTCTTCTCGCCGGAGTATAACTGGTTCCATCACTTTATCGGTCCGACGCTGATCGAGGAACCGGTGTCGCACGCCTTTAACTGGATCCCCGTTCTGTTCGGATCGGCGGCAGCCATCATCGGAATTTACTTCGGGTGGCGGCTGTACTGGCGCGAGCCGCTCAAGGCGGGGCAGATTGATCCGCTGGTGCGAATGCTCGGTCCGCTGCACGCGACGCTGCGGAACCGCTACTATATCGACGAACTGTATCAGAGCGTGTTTGTCCGTCCGGCGCAGGCGTTCGCGCGTGTGACGAGCGACTTCGTCGACCGGGGCATCATCGACGGTATCCTGGCGCTGGTCGCGCGTATCTTTACGTGGATCGGCGACTTCTTCAAGAATCTCAATAACTGGCTCATCGACGGCGTTGGCGATGGCGTCGCCGAGCTTATTCTGGCGTTCGGCGTGTGGTTCCGCCGCCTGCAGACGGGGCGCGTGCAGCAGTACATTCTGCTCGCCGCCGCTGCCGCCATTCTCATCGGGCTTATCTTCGCCGTCTCGACGGGTTTGCTGCGCGCCGCGGGCGGGTGAGGCATCGACTATGCTGCGAATTGCTGGACTCGAAATCTCCATTCTCAACTTTCTGATCTTCGCGCCGATGGTGGCGGGATTGATCTGCCTGCTGCTGCCGAAAAACAAGCAGGTCGTCCGCTGGGCGGCGCTGCTGATGTCCATCGGTATCGGTATCGCGTCGCTGTATGCCTTTTACGGCTACAACCCTCAAGCGGCGGGCTTCCAGCTTGTCTCGGTGGGACGCTTCTTCCCGCTGCTCGGTTCGTCGTTCCACCTCGGCATCGACGGAATCAGCGCGGCGATGGTTTTGCTCACTGGCTTGCTGACGCCGCTGGCGGTGCTCATCAGCTTCGAGCAGGAAGACCGCGTCAACACGCACATGGCGCTGCTCCTGTTCTTTCAGGGTCCGCTGTTCGGCGTGTTCATCGCCCAGGATTTGCTGATTTTCTTCCTGTTCTACGAACTCAGCCTCGTACCGATGTATTTTCTCATCAACCAGTGGGGCGGTCCGAACCGGCGCTACGCCTCGACCAAGTTCTTCATTTACTCGCTCGGCGGCTCGCTTGGAATGCTGCTGGCGATTCAGTTGATCGGCTGGTCGGTCTCGACCATTTCGCCGGACGTGGTCGAGACGCTGCGTACCTCGAACCCGGCGCTGGCGGGATACGTGCCCGGCAGCCCATCCTTTAACATTCCCGTTCTGACGGCGTTGTGGCCCGAACTGAGCGGCTCGTTCCTCGGAATCAACGCGGAGACGGTGAAGGCGCTGGCGTTCGTCGGCTTTTTCGTCGCTTTCGCGATCAAGGTGCCCGTGTGGCCCTTCCATACGTGGCTGCCCGACGCGCACTCCGAAGCGCCGACCGCAGGCTCGATGCTGCTGGCGGGCATCATGCTCAAGCTGGGCGCGTATGGCTTCCTGCGTTTGGTCATTCCGCTCTTCCCGGACGTGTGGATCGAGCCGATTAACCTGTTAGGCTTCCAGACCAACTGGGCGGGCATCTTTGCCTTCCTCGCCATGATGGGGATCGTCCTCGGCGCGTTCGCCGCGTGGGGACAGAACGACATCAAGCGGCTGGTCGCGTATAGCTCGGTCAATCACATGGGCTTCGTCGCGCTCGGCTTGGCGGTGACGGCGGTGGCGTATGGACAGCTATACCGCGACGGCACGACCGAGCATTTGCAGGACGCCATTCTCGCCACCAACGGCGCGGTTTTGCAGATGTTCAGCCACGGTTTAAGCTCGGCGGCGATGTTCCTGCTGGCAGGCGCGATTTATCACAAGACGCACACGCGCGACATGACCCAATACGGCGGGCTGTGGGTCAAAGCGCCCATCTTCGGCGGCATCTTCATCTTCAGCAGCATGGCGAGCCTCGGTCTGCCGGGGCTGGCGGGCTTTGCCAGCGAGTTTCTGGTGGTGCGTGGCTCGTGGGCGGTGTTTACGTGGCTCACGCTGATCTCGATGCTCGGCTTGCTCATCACCGGAAACTACATTCTCAAGGGAATCCGCGCGACGCTGCACGGACCGTTCAACCTGCGCTGGCGCAATACCAATCTGGAGATTGAGCTGCGGGAAGCGGTTGCCATCGCGCCGCTGATGGCGCTGCTGCTGATTACCGGTTTGGTGCCGAACTGGATTTTGTCCGTCATCAACGAGTCGGTGACGCGGATGCTGGTCGTCTTCGGCGGCTAAGGGGACTCTATGATTGAGCCGTTTGCATTTCCTGTTTTAAGCACCATCGTCTTCGTGCCGATCATCGCGGCGGTCATCATTCTGTTTCTCGACCGCGAGAAGAAAGACCTGATCCGCGGCGTCGCGATCACGGCGGCGTTCATTGTCTTTGCGCTGGCGCTGGCGATCTTCCTGAGCTTCATGAACGGCGCGGAAGCGCAGGCGGCGGCGCAGCAGGCGATTCTGGACAATGCCGCCGATACGGGCGACGCGCGCCTGACCGCGACTCGGATGTTTGAAGACGGACTTGCGTTTGTCGAGGATGTGTCGTGGGTCGAAAGTCTGGGCATCCGCTACCGCGTCGGCGTGGACGGCTTGAACGCGCCAATGATCCTGCTGACCGGCATGGTATCCGTGGCAGGCGTGCTGGTGTCGTGGCGGATTGAAGACCGCACCAAAGAGTTCATGGCGTTCTTCCTGCTGCTGGTGGCGGGCGTGCTTGGCGTCTTCCTCGCCATGGATATGTTCCTGTTGTTCTTCTTCTACGAGCTGTCGATCTTCCCCATGTACCTGCTGATCGCGACCTGGGGATGGGTGCAGACGCGCGAATACGCGGCGATGAAGCTGACGCTGTATATTCTCGTCGGCTCGGTCGTCGCGCTCGTCGGCGTGATCGCGATGGTCGTCACCGCGAGCAATTTCTTCGCGGGCGAGGGAGCGACGGTGTTCGAGGCGGCGAAAGCGGCGGGCATCCTGCCGCAGGGCGCCGGGACGTTCAGCTTCGACATGACGCAACTCATGCTGGCGGCAGAAAACGGCGCGTTCAATATCCCCATTCTGGGTGACGTGTCGTTCGCGCGCGTCTGGTTCCCCTTCGTCTTTCTGGGCTTCGCCGTGCTGGCGGGCGTGTTCCCCTTCCACAACTGGAGTCCTGACGGACACGTTGCCGCGCCAACGGCGGTGTCGATGATTCACGCGGGCGTGCTGATGAAGCTGGGCGCGTACGCGGCGCTGCGCGCGGGGGTGCAGCTTTTGCCGGATGGCGCGCAGGTGCATCTGCCGTGGATTGTCTTTCTGACGCTGATTAATGTCGTCTACGGCGCGTTCATCGCGTTTCGACAGCGCGACTTTAAGTACGTCATCGGCTTCTCGTCGGTCAGCCACATGGGCTTGGTCAGTATGGGCTTCGCGACGATGAATCTGACCGGGATGACTGGCGCGGGCTTGCAGATGTTCAGTCACGGCGCGATGACGGCGTTGTTCTTCGGCTGCGTCGGCATGGTCTATGACCGCGCGCATACGCGCGACATTCCAAGTCTGGGCGGGTTTGCGAAGGTCATGCCGTGGGTAGCAATCGCGTTCATCGTCGGCGGTTTGACGAGCATGGGAATGCCGGGATTCAGCGGCTTCGTCGCGGAGTTCCCGATTTTCGTCGGCATGTTCCAGGCGTCGCCCGCCATCGGGCTTGAGATTGGCAGCTTCATCCTGGAGAACTACTATTCGATTATTGTCATTCTCGCCGCGCTCGGCATTGTCATTACGGCGGCGTACGTGCTGCGCGTCACCGGGCAGGTCTTCTTCGGCGAGTTTGACCGCACGCGCTTCCCGGATGTGGACGACATCACCGTCCGCGAACGGTTCGTTTTAGTCTTCCTCGGCTCACCGCTGGTCATTCTGGGGCTTGCGCCCTGGTTGATGGCGCCGATGATTGAAAATGGCGTGCGACCGGTGCTTGCCATTCTGGGAGTGAATTAGGCGGATACAATCGTGTGAGCGCGTCCCGTGAACGACCGAGGGGAAGGGGAACGCCCGAAACGACGACGGCGAACCCGTCACGCCGAGAAGCGGGCTGCCGAAGGACGACCGACGAAGACAGCATTCAACGATGCTCACCGCGCTAAACGATCCGAGGTGTTCATTGACACAAGGACAGGATACTATGTCATTCGGGGTAAGCAGGGTCGTGAGCATATTTTCATTCACGATGGAGCGCACCATACGAGTATTAACCGCGCAAACAAAGCCCATTTGAATCGGTTAAGATCGGGCATGATACGAGCAGCTACCGACGAGGAGTTTGCGAAATTCAAAGAGTTGATCAGATGACGCAAAAGCCAATCACAAAGGAAATCAAGCTAAGCCTTTCGGAGGAGTTTTCCGAGATTCTCGCTGATTTTTTAACCGAGCGTCAGAATCAAGCAGGTCGCGAGCGGTTACTACTTGATTATCCGTGTGGGGAATGGGTCTTATTGAAAAACATTATTGCCGATGCGCCTTATTCGCAACGAGTCGAGAAGCTGGAAAAGCGCTTGAAAGATGTGATTTGGGTGTCGTGGATGCAACTGCCGGATACGTATGGTGAAGACTATGCCACGGTATGTGTATTTACAGAAACCCGCTTATGGTGCAAAGTCGGCATCATCAATCGCGCGTTATTTACAAGAGAAGCAGTCGAATAATCGTCGTCTATAAAGGCGTCATGTCTGTGCAGTGGATGTGAAGCGAGGAACCTGTGACCGAATTCAATTTCCTGACTCATCTCCCGGCAGTCGCGCCGGAACTTGGTTTGACGATCCTCGCGATTATTGTCCTGGGGCTTGACCTGTACCTGCCGGAAAGCCAGCGGCGGCGCATCGCGATTGTCGCCGCGGTGGGCATGGCGGCGCTGGCGCTTACGCCTCTGATCTGGGGTCCGCCAAATGTCCCTGCGGGCGTGTCCCCGGCAGAACAGCAGCAGGCGCTCCTGTTCTGGGGCGGCATGATCCGGCACGACGTGCTCTCCCAGGTGTTCAAAGTCATGGTGCTGCTGGCAGGGGCGATCACCTGTCTGATGTCGATTGACGTCAAGCACATCGGGCGCAAAGGCGAATTCTACCTGATCATCATCGTCGCCACGCTCGGCGCGTGTCTGATGAGCAGCGCCGCTGACCTGATCATGGTGTTCGTGGCGCTCGAAACGACGACCATCCCGCTCTACATTCTCGCCGGATTCCTGCGTACCAGCGGGCGCTCCGCCGAGAGCGGCATGAAGTATTTCCTGTTCGGCTCGTTCACGTCGGCGCTGTTA